>JAURIR010000030.1 GCA_030832645.1 Chitinophagales bacterium
CAACCGTTGCGGTAATGCCTGAAGCAGAAGAAGTGGATTTTGAATTAAAAGAGAGTGACGTGAAAATGGAAACTGCCAGAAGTGGTGGTGCGGGTGGACAAAACGTAAACAAAGTAGAAACAAAGGTGATGCTTACCCATATTCCAACCGGAACGGTGGTGATCTGCCAAACAGAGCGCACACAACTAGGCAACCGCGAGAAAGCAATGCAGATGCTTAGAACGCGCTTGTACGAAGAACAAGTAAGAAAACAGGAAGATGAAATTTCACGTCACCGTAAAAGTTTGGTAAGCACAGGAGATCGTTCTGCTAAAATCCGAACCTATAATTTCCCTCAAGGTAGAGTAACCGATCACCGCATCGGCATGACGTTGTACAACCTCCAAGATGTGCTAAACGGCAACATTGGCGAACTCATTGATGCACTGCAATTTGCAGAGAACGCAAGTAAGCTTTCGCAGTGATGAAAATCACTTTTTAGGATCAGAAAAATTCCTCTATTTATGGAGCCTTTAACAAACCAAACGGGTATTCACGTGTCTATATTGCAGTGATGAATGGTTCAATCGGGGATTAGTAAAATTTTAACGAAAGAGGCGATGGAAAACAGGTAGGTTCATCGTCTAATTAATAAAAGAAGTAAACGTTTTCTCATAAGCAGTTAGTTTTGGTTACGGCCCCTATTTCAATAGGGGCTTTTTTATGTGAGAAAACTTTTGCTGGTATCAAGCTCCTATCAGTGCTTTGTATGCCTGAACATCCATCAGGTTGTTGAGTTGAGCTGCATCAGCTACTTTCATCTTGATCATCCACCCCTGACCATAGGGATCTTGGTTTACCAATTCAGGCTGACTTTCTAAGACTGGATTTTTCTCTAAAATAGTTCCAGCAACGGGCAAGAATAAATCGCTCACAGTTTTAACGGCCTCCACGCTTCCAAATACCTGATCTGCACCCATCTCTTTGCCGACCGATTCAATATCTATAAAGATGATATCACCCAATTCGCCTTGAGCAAAGGCTGTAATACCGATAGTTGCAGTATCTCCTTCAACAGAGATCCATTCGTGTTCTTTCGTGTATCGGAGTTGTTCTGGATAATTCATGTTATTTTTTTTGCAAGTTTAAAGCATTTATGAACCCGTTGAAAATTTAGGGCAATTTTCTTTTCACCATTCTTGTTTTCAAAATTCGAATGGAACCGAGGGGCTTGTCGCCACCCGCTTTTCCACTAGTGGGTGTAGAAGCAACTTTGTCCAATGCATCGAATCCTGCAACCAATTCTCCGAAAATGGTATAGTTCTGGTCGAGGTGTGGAGCACCTCCCAGTTTTTTATAGACTTCTCTGTGTTCTGAGGGGAGTTTTCTACCCTTCAAACGGTATGTTTCGGTTGAATCCAGTGTAAAGTCTGTATGTATTCTTCCTTGAACGATATAAAATTGCACGCCACTGCTATTTCTCTTTGGATTGATATCATCCCCCCATCTTGCTGCTGCAATCACCCCTTTTTTATGAAAAAGGGAAGGAACAAATTCTGCCGGTAGGGTGTAGTCTTTCATGAATTTTGTACTGTCGGCATTTTCTCTCGACTTCTCATCACCCGCCTGAATCATGAATCCACTGATCACTCTGTGGAAAGCAATTCCCTCGTAGAATTTGGATTTTATCAATTGAATGAAATTGTCTCTGTGGAGTGGAGTTGAATCACTCAATCGAATTACGAAAATCCCGGCATCGGTAATCATTTCCACATCTTTCTTTACATCGCTTTTCTTTATTCGTGCGGTTGGCTGGGCAACCGATAGAAAAAAACTACAATGAATGAATAGAAATACGCCAATTGTTTTTACCAAGCTATTCATATGAATTCATTTTGAGAAAAATAAAACAGTACATGGTCCTTCATGAAGTTTTCCTGCTCCATCAACGACATAGGCGCTAACTCCTTCAACTGTTTAAAATGCGGCCAGCCATCTTCGTCCCAACCCTCTCTTTCATAATAGCCGCTTGCAGATAAAACAGAACAAACTGCTACGTGCATGAGGTCTTGCTTTTGCTCTTTGGTAAACTGGTGCCCTGCTCCTCCTACCTCCTGTATGCCGATTAAAAATAAAATAGACTCCATATCGGGTTTTTTACCAAATCGCTCAAGGAGCTTTTCTTCTAGCTTCCACCACCTAACCTGAATGTCTTCTGAAACCATCATCCAGCAAAACTAATCAAGATTCCGATAGGGTGCATAACTCATCTTTTTGAATACGTATCTTTGCAAAAATTTCAGCACATGCTGCAACTGAGTTTTATAAGGTCGAACAAGGAGAAAGTAATCGCAGGTCTCCAAAAAAAACATTTTCAGGATGTTTTGCTGGTGGATGAATTGATCGATTTGGACGATCAACGGAAAAAATTGCAATCCCAATCAGACGATCTTTTGTCGAAGAGAAATACTGCTTCTAAATCCATTGGGGCATTGCTTGCTCAAGGCAAAAAAGACGAAGCAGAGGAAAGTAAATCAGTAGTAGCATCCTTGAAAGAAAAAATTGATGCCTTGGTCACCGAATTAGCCAACGTAGAGGAAACACTTACTCAACAGCTACTCAAGTTGCCGAATCTTCCGAATGAAATTGTTCCTGTAGGAAAAGCAGCGGAAGATAATGAAGTGATCACACAATCTCCTTCATTGCCTACTTTATACGAAGGTGCAAAAGCACATTGGGATCTAATCACAGAATACGATTTGGTAGATTTTCAAACCGGTGTAAAAATAACTGGAAGCGGATTTCCGTTGTACAAAGGAAAAGGTGCCAAGTTGCAAAGAGCATTGATACAGTATTTTCTAGATTATAACACCAATGCTGGATACACCGAATACATTCCTCCTTATGTAGTGAATTCAAGCTCTGCTTATGGAACTGGCCAACTGCCCGATAAAGAAGGGCAAATGTATTTTATACAAGAAGATGAATTGTATTTGATTCCCACTGCAGAAGTTCCTGTTACCAATATTTACAGAGACGAAATAGTATCTGCTACGTCCTTGCCGATTAAGATGACTGCCTATACTCCATGCTTCAGAAGAGAAGCGGGAAGTTTCGGAAAAGATGTGCGAGGACTCAACCGTGTGCATCAATTCGACAAAGTTGAAATTGTACAATTGACCGATGCTTCAAAAAGCTATGCTGCATTGGATGAAATGGTTGCACATGTAGAAAAGTTGATTCAATCGCTCGAGCTTCCTTATAGAATTTTACGCCTTTGCGGTGGAGACATGAGTTTTGCGTCTGCGCTGACATATGATTTTGAAGTGTTCAGCGCTGCTCAGCAACGCTGGCTGGAAGTAAGTTCGGTTTCCAATTTTGAAACCTTTCAAACGAACAGATTGAAAATCAGAACCAAGGATGAACAAGGGAAAACTCAATTGCTGCATTCATTAAATGGAAGTTCTTTGGCATTGCCAAGAATACTTGCGAGTATGCTTGAGAATTTTCAAACACCTGATGGAATTATCATTCCCAAAGTACTTCAGCCTTATTTTGGAGCATCAATGATTCATTGATTTTTGAAAATGATCCATTCTCTTGTGCATGATCTGAAACCACAAGGGCGGGAACATAGCCAGAATGATCATCCCCGGGTAACCAGTTGGCATTTGAGGTGCATCATCATGATGTCTTAGCAATTGATATTTTCTGCTTGCCTGATAATGATGATCACTGTGTCTGGATAATTCAAAAAGCAAGAGCCTTCCTAAAAAGTGATTGCTATTCCAGCTATGTTCAGGCATTGCGCGTTCATAACCATTCTCTGTTTTTCTCCTCTCTAATCCGTAGTGTTCAATGTAGTTCACAGTTTCCAATAATAGGAAACCGATTGTGGCTGCTACCAGAAAACAAAGTCCTGCGAAAGTTCCAAATAGGATAAAAATGATAACTAAAAAAAGTAATTGCACCATTTGAAACTGAATCATCTGATTGGTTAAACTGAAAACTGCACTTCCTTTTTTTCTCTGTTCTTCTGCAGCGATTTTCCAAGCAGAAATATATCCGAATACAACTGTTCGAAGATAAAATCGGTATAGATTTTCTCCTTTTCTCGCACTGCTCGGGTCTTCATGAGTTGAAACATTTTTATGATGTCCTTTGTTGTGTTCAATGTAAAAATGCATGTAGAGGGATGTGAGCAACAAGGCTTTTGCCATGTTTCTTTCATACAGGTTACGGCGATGCCCCAATTCATGTCCTACATTTATTCCAAAGGTTCCGCACAACAAGCCCATTGCCATGATCCGTCCAATCAGTTCCCATTTGTTGATGGTGGATGAATCAATGGTTTGCAAAAAATAATAAAGAGCGGTGTATTGTAATGGTACAATTGCATAGAGCCATATATCGTAGAGTCGATCTTGCTTTGCAATTTGCTCTTCCGCATCCGAGAGATTTTTTTCGTTTGAAGGTATCAGTAGTTCAACGGAGGGAACAATGAAAAATGCGAACAATATAGGAGCAAATACCATCCATCCATTTTGCGTAAATGAACAATACGCCAGAACATAGATGACAAGTGGGAGACCAAATTTCAATGCCCTGATTTTCATACTTCTGCTAATTTAAAGTGATTGCTCTTTTCTCATGGCCACCCGGTACAACACCAAGGCCATCGCAAAGAACATCAAAGTTCCCAATACAAAATAGCCTTGTTCACCCAATAATTGGCTGATGGTGGGTTCAAGATTCAACATTCCGAGTGACTTGGCGATGGTGTCATTTGCTGAAAGAAATGCAACGGCTACACCTGCGATCGCGCCTCCTGCAACCAAACCTGTGGCAAACAGATTACCTTGTCTAAGGTCCTCTTCATGTGAATTTTCAGAGGAGCTTTTTCTTTTGTCAACCCAACCTCTAATAGCGCCACCAATAAATATGGGAAGTGTAGTAGACAATGGAAGATAAATGCCAATTGCAAAACTTAACGCCTTGATGCCACATAATTCCATTACAATGGCAATGGAAACTCCCACCAATACAAATTGCCAATCCAAGTTGAACGAAAGAATTCCTTTGATCAAAGTTGCCATCAATGTAGCCTGTGGTGCGGCATATTTATCTGTACCGATGGCATGAGTGATATTCGACTGTAGCATTTCTTGAGTGGGTGTATCCAGTACTTTTATGGTAAATCCAATTGCAATGGAAGAAACAATCGCTCCGATAAACAACGCAATTTGTTGTGCACGCGGAGTTGCTCCAAGAATATAACCTGTCTTTAAATCTTGTGATGTTGCGCCGGCGTTGGCTGCTGCAATACAAATAATGCCTCCTACAACCAATGCCATTGGCTCAAATAATTTTCCTGTCCAACCAACTGCAATAAAAACCAAACAGGTTCCCATAATCGTTGCAATGGTCATTCCGGAAATTGGATTATTAGATGATCCAATCAATCCGACAATGCGTGAAGAAACTGTTACAAAAAATGCACCAAAAACAACAACCAACATTCCCAATAACAGTTTGCTTGCAATCCCATTTCCAGGAACCATGGGTAAAACTGCCATCAACACAATCAATGCTAGACTTCCCCATAATACAATCTTAAGATTTAAGTCTCTTTCCGTTCTTGATATTTGATTTTTACCAGATTCTTCTTTCTTTATTTTCCCGATACTTCCTTTGAAAGAAGAAATGATGGTTGGAATGGTTTTGATAAGTGTTATAAAACCGCCTGCGGCAACAGCACCTGCTCCAACTTGTCTTACATATGCTCTGTAGATTGCTGTAGCAAAATCAGAAAATTGGTGTGTTGCCGGATTCCATCCTCCAGGACCTCCTGCAGTTTGTAAATCTTGCAAATAACCAAGCTTTATCAATTGAGATGCAATCACGTCTGCAGGAACAACTGTTGCCAGCAGGGGATTGAAAACAAACCAGGTGAGCACACTGCCTGCAACCAATATACCTGCAATTTTTGGACCGATGATATATCCTACTCCTAAATATTCAGGAGTTATTTCTCCACTGATTTTTGCAGAGGGTAAGTATTTATTTGTTTGTGCAGTAATATACGAGGGCGTTTCAGCAATGACATGAAATATTTTCTGTAAAAAAGCGTAGAGCACCGCAAAACCCAATCCGGAAAAAGCAGTTTTTGCAAAGTTGCCTCCTCTTTCGCCGGCCTTTAATACAGATGCACAAGCTGTTCCTTCAGGATAGGGAAGTGTTTCATGTTCCTTTACAATCAATGCACTTCTCAATGGTATCATCATCAACGTGCCCAACATGCCTCCAAAGATGGCAAGCACAAGGATAGTGATATAATTAAAGTAGTCTGCACTCGTGCTTTCGCTCAAAAACAAAAATCCCGGAAGTGTAAAGACAACACCCGCTGCAATGCTTTCTCCAGCAGAGCCAGTTGTTTGAATGATGTTGTTTTCAAGTATGGTTGTTTTGAGAAATAGTCTACTTAATGCAATAGACATCACTGCGATGGGTATGGATGCAGAAACGGTCAAACCTGCCTTCAATGCCAAATAAACAGTTGCAGCTCCAAAAATGATTCCAAAACAGCTTCCTGTTATGACTGCTTTCCAAGTGAATTCCTTCATGACTTGATCCGGTGCTATGAAGGGTGTGAATTTTTTTTCACTCATGACGATCGTTGATTTTATTAATTATTGCTTCATCAGGCTTTGTAATTTTCTGGAGAGAAAGAAGAGTATCAATGATGCCAATCCAGACATGATTACGAACATGATGAAAAAGTCAAAATTGTTTTCAATGCCAAAGCCCAAGATATTTTTTGATTTGCCTGCTTCAGGGTATAGTTTACTCAATGCTCCTGCCAAATAATTTGCAAATGCATTTGCAGTGAACCAAACTGCCATTAGCATAGATGCAAATTTGATGGGCGCAAGCTTATTCACCAGTGAAAGCCCAATAGGTGATAAACAAAGCTCTCCAATTGTGTGCAATGCATACATGCCCAAGAGCCAAATCATGCTCACCTTTATTCCTGGATGAACGTCTTTTACACCAAATGCAATCCATAGATAACCCAAGGCCAATAAAAATAATCCCAATGCCATCTTGGTAGGTGAAGAGGGATTGTTTTTCCCTAATTTAACCCAAAGCCATGCCATCAATGGTGCAAACCCAACTACGAAGGCAGAGTTCAGAGATTGAAAGAAACTTGCCGGGACAACAAAAAATCCAAGATCACGGTTGGTTTGTTCGTCTGCAAAAAAGGTAAGTGAAGCGCCGGCCTGCTCAAATGCACTCCAGAAAAATATCACAAAAAAAGAAACCGTGAAAATTACAACGACCTTGCTCTTTTCAATGCTATTAAGAGTTTTGTCAGTAAAAACAATGAATGCGATAATTACAATAGAAGTAACCAAAAGAAAAACAAGGTTGGTGAACATGGCAGTTCCTATTTCTATACCCATTATATGAAAGCTGACATGATTGATATTGGCTAGTCCAGAGTCTAAATAAAGCATTCCAGTAGAAACCAAAATCAATACAAGCATTCCAATAGTCATCACAATAGCATTTCTGGATAATGTTGGACTGTTTACAGGTTCCATCCCGAGTGTTTTCCCATCAGGATCTTTGACAAATTTTTTGTGGTAAAGAATTTGAATCACGACACTTATGAGCATTCCAATGCCTCCAGCAAGAAACGCCCATTTGAAATCAGCAGGATTGCCTGTATCACCTACCAATCCACATATGAACGGTCCCAATGCACCTCCCATATTGATACCCATATAAAAAATGGTGTAAGCAGAGTCAGTTCTGGAATCTCCTTTTGGATACAATTGACCAACCAGTGCTGAAATATTGGGTTTAAAAAAACCGTTCCCCGCTATCATGAAGCCTAGGCCAGTGAAGAAAAGCATCTGAGACAGAGCTGAATTGTCAGCATATGTGCTGCCGCAAAAATAGAGGATGAATTCGCCAAGTGCCATGATCAAACCGCCTGTTATAATGGAACGTTGATTCCCCCAATAACGGTCTGCAATGAATCCACCAATCAACGGTGATAAGTATATCAAGCTCGTATATCCACCGTACAAGTGTGAAGAGAATTCCTTTGAAAACAAAAGGGCCTTTGTCATGAACAATACAAGTATCGCTCTCATGCCATAGTAGTTGAATCGCTCCCACATTTCGGTTGCAAATAGTACGTAGAGTCCTTTTGGATGTGATGCGCTATTGGATTGAGCCATATAAACTTTTTAAGGAATACCTAAAATAAGCAATTTGTATCTTCGCTGATCATGATGAATATACTTCTATTGGGATCTGGAGGCAGGGAACATGCCTTGGCCTGGAAATTGAGCCAAAGCAAGCTCTGCAGCAAGCTTTTCATTTCTCCTGGCAATCCGGGAACTTCCACCTGTGGCGAAAATATTTCAATAGGTGTCAATGATTTTGATGCCCTCGCGGCATTTTGCAGGGAGAAAAAAATCGATATCCTGGTAGTGGGTCCGGAAGATCCTTTGGTAAACGGGATCTATGATTTTATGAAAGCAGATGCCACTTTGAAGGATCTGATCGTTGTTGGGCCCTCTGCAAAAGCAGCACAACTTGAGGGGAGTAAGGCATTTGCAAAAGCCTTCATGGACCGAAACGGTATACCCACTGCAGCATACAGAGAATTCACCAAAGAAAATCTGGCAGAGGGCAGGACGTATATTCAGCAACATTCGCTCCCGGTCGTTATCAAAGCAGATGGTTTGGCAGCAGGTAAGGGTGTGGTTATAGCAACCACACACGAAGAGGCGCTACGAACTTTTGAAGAAATGATTGTGGACGCAAAATTTGGGGAAGCAAGTTCCAAAGTGGTCATTGAGCAATTTTTAAAAGGGGTTGAACTGAGTGTATTTGCTATTACCAATGGAAAGCAATTCGCTTTATTGCCCGAAGCAAAAGATTATAAACGAATCGGGGAAGGTGATACAGGATTGAATACAGGGGGGATGGGTGCCGTTAGCCCTGTACCCTTTGCAAAAGGCGACTTCATGTCTAAAGTCATTGAAAAGGTGGTGAAACCCACTATCGACGGACTTTTCAAGGAAGGGCTGGTGTACAATGGTTTTGTATTTTTTGGACTTATCAACGTAGAAGGAGAGCCATTTGTAATCGAGTACAATTGCAGAATGGGGGATCCTGAAACCGAAGTGGTTATGCCGCGTTTGAAATCAGATTTGATTGATCTTTTCCTTGCAATGGAAAACCATACACTGGATGACACAGAGGTGGAGGTCGACTCTCGCGCAGCTTGCACCGTAGTAATGGTGAGTGGAGGATATCCTGGGGATTTTGAAAAAGGTAAAGTAATTACAGGTTTGGATCAAGCTTTCTCTGATCATACCATGGTTTTCCATGCTGGTATCAAAGCTGCTTCGGATCAATTGCTCACAAATGGTGGAAGGGTTGCTGCAGTTACATCTTACGGTGATTCCATCAAAAATGCAGTAGCAGCTTCTGTAAAGGCAATCGAGCGTATTGAGTACGACAAAAAGTATTTCCGAACTGATATTGGTTACGAGTTTAAATAAGCGTTACTTCACCTGTTTGCTATTTTCATGATTTTGAAAATTCATGATTGCGGATTGGGTTTTTTACTACAACTTTGTAAGGCGTTTAAATCGAGTATAAATGGGACTTTTTTCATGGTTTACACAAGATATTGCAATCGATCTGGGAACGGCGAACACACTCATCATTCATGATGATGAGATCGTTGTAAATGAGCCTTCGATTGTTGCATTGGATAGAAACAATCCAAAACAGTTGATTGCTGTTGGAAAGAAAGCATTGTTAATGCACGAGAAAACCCATGAAAGCATCCGAACAGTTCGTCCATTGAAGGATGGTGTAATCGCAGATTTCAATGCTGCAGAATTGATGATCAGAGAAATGATCAAATTGATCTATCCGAAGAAGCCCCTCTTCCCTCCAAGTTGGAGAATGATGATTTGTATTCCTTCCAGTATTACTGAAGTAGAGAAAAGGGCAGTGCGCGACAGTGCCGAACAAGCAGGCGCAAAAGAAGTTTATTTGATTCACGAGCCCATGGCAGCTGCACTGGGAATTGGCATTGATGTAACAGAGCCCATCGGAAATATGATTATAGATATTGGAGGTGGTACTACTGGTATAACAGTAATTGCTTTGGCAGGAATTGTTTGCGATCAATCCATTCGAATTGCAGGAGATGAATTCACTGCAGATATTATGGAAGCGTTGAGAAGATATCATAGTTTATTGATCGGCGAACGAACAGCCGAGCAAATCAAAATCAATATCGGTGCAGCTTTGAAAGACTTGGACAATCCCCCTGATGATCTTCCAGTAAACGGAAGAGACTTGGTAACAGGTATTCCAAAACAGATCATGGTAAGTTATCAGGAAATTGCTGAGGCATTGGACAAATCAATTTTTAAAATCGAGGAAGCAATTTTAAAGGCATTGGAAACAACTCCTCCAGAATTGGCAGCCGATATTTACAGACGTGGTTTATATCTCACAGGTGGAGGCGCTTTATTAAGAGGACTCGATAAAAGATTGTCGCAAAAAATCAAGTTACCAGTTCATGTAGCTGAAGATCCACTGAAGAGCGTGGTTCGCGGAACGGGTCTTGCACTTAAAAGTTACCAGTCTTTCCCATTCATCATGCGCTAAGTAATGCATATCTCAACAGGAAGCACCAAACATGCGTAATGTTTTTCTTTTCATCAGACGGTATGCTGTTTTTATCTCATTCCTGATACTACAGATCATTTCTCTTTCCATGCTGTTCTCCTATAACAGGTTTCATTCAACCTATTATGGAATGATAGCAGGAGAAATTTCAGGTGATATCAATCGACGTGTAAACAACGTAGAAGAATACTTTACACTCAAAACGGAGAACGAACGATTGAGAGAACAAAATGCGTTTTTACTTTCCAGGATTCCGTCCGGTCAGCTGAATGCAGATACTGCTATGAAAATTGTGAACGACACCACTTACCTGGATTCCGTAAAACAATTCTTGCAGTACCGGTATCTTTCTGCCAAGATCATTGGCAATTCCACTTTCCTCCCACAAAATTATATAACGCTTCACAGAGGAAGCGACCAAGCGGTACTGCTCAACATGGCAGTTGTAGGTACCGACGGATTGATTGGAACCGTTGTGGGTGTCAGTAAGAATATGAGTTTGGTGATGAGCCTCTTGCACAAACAATCGAAGGTTATTGCAGTACTGAAAAAGGGAAGCGGTTTGGGTGAAATAACATGGGATGGTAGAGACCCGCGCTACCTGGTGTTGAGAAAAATTCCCAAAACAGTTGTGGTAAAAAAAGGCGACGAAGTGGTGTCGAGTCCATATTCCGATAAGTTTCCTCCGGGTTCTCGCATTGGTTGGGTAGAAGAGGTAACGCAAGACCAGGAAACAAATACCTATGTATTGAAAGTGAGAGCCGCAGTTGATTTTTCAAATGTGCAGCATGCATTCATTGTCATCAACCAGTTGAGTGCTGAGATGGAAGAAATCAGAAGCAAACAAATCAAGGAATGAACATCGTAATTAGAAATATCATTCGCATCATTGTCGTATTATTTTTCCAGGTATTTATTGTTACCAGAATACCGCCATTGCATCAGTTCATTGTTCCTTATTTCTATTTTATTTTGATTTTGTGGTTGCCTTTTAAAATCTCTAGAATCTATTTGTTATTGCTTGGGTTCTCGATAGGGGCAATTGTAGATTGGTTTTTTAAGACCCCGGGTTTGCATGCGGCTGCCTGCTTGTTGATTTCCTACCTTCGACCATTCATGATCAATTTACTGCTTCCAAAAGAAGCAACGGAGTGGGGAAACGAAGAACCCACTTCAAAAACGATGGGATCTGTATCCTATGGAATCTATGTGTTGATATTGACCCTGTTTCATCATTTCTATTTGATTTTATTAGAATGGCTTCAATTTGGATCTTTCTTGTATTTTATCGGAAAGCTCTTTTCTACCTTGATCGTAAGTTGTTTATTGATATTTATTGCCGACTTGTTTTTTAATAGAAATTCAAAATTGCGTTAACACTCCAATTGACTAATTTTACAGTCAAATTCTTATTACTCCATGTCGGTTTTCAACCAGTCGAGGCAAAATGTGATTCGTTTATTGTTTCTGGTTGCATTCGCCATACTTGTTATTCGTTTGCTCTTTTTGCAATTGTCCTCATCAAAATATGATTTGCTGGCATTGGACAATGCTGTCAGTAAAACAATTGTTTATCCTGATCGCGGAATAATTTTTGATCGCAAGGGCAGGTCTATTTTAGAAAACACACTTACCTACGATTTAATGGTGCTTCCCAATTCGGTGAAGAACCTCGACACTGCCGGATTGTGTCGCATATTGAATATCAACGCAAAGGCCTTTCATGATCGCTTGGTAGGCTCCATTATAAAAAACGGCAGATTCCGCCCTTCGGTTTTTGAAGCTGCGCTGAACACAGAAACTTTTGTACAGCTTCAGGAAAATATATTTCGTTTTGAACCCGGATTCTTCTTGCAAGAGCGACCAATACGCTCGTATCCATACAAAGCCGCAGCCCATTTGCTTGGATATGTTGGCGAAGTAGATTCTACTATTTTAAAAAGAACCAACTTCTACTACCAAATGGGGGATTACATGGGGCTTGCTGGTTTAGAAAGATATTACGAGCCAATCCTCATGGGTAAAAGAGGAATTCGTTACCAGGTAAAAGACAATAAAAACAGGATTGTCGGATCTTACGAAAAAGGAGCCTATGACTCCACTGCGGTCGCAGGAAGAAATTTAAAAACATACTTGGATATTGAGTTGCAGGTGCTTGCAGAACGACTGATGAAAGACAAATTGGGTGCTATCGTTGCCATTGAACCCAAAACCGGGGGTATTCTTGCAATGGCAAGTGGGCCCACCTACGATCCAAATATGCTAACGGGCAGTTTGCGAAAAGCAAACTTCTCCTTCATGCTGAGAGATACTGCTCGTCCACTCTTTAATCGTGCTATCAAGGGACAGTATGCTCCCGGTTCTACAATCAAACCCATGGGGGCATTGATTGCGTTGGACGAGGGAGTCATCACACCTTCTTTTGGATATGGATGTGGAGGAGCCTATCATGGATGCAACCGACCCATTGCATGTGAACATAAGAATGTTGGGCACGCTTCAAATTTGAGGCTTGCATTGGCTAATTCCTGCAACAGTTATTTCTCTCATATCTACCGTATGGCAGTAGACAATCGGTCTGATCATGATGTTAGAACGGGATATATACGATGGAAAAATTACATGAATTCCTTTGGGTTGGGTGTGAAACTTGGGCTTGACTTACCCAGTGAAGACAGAGGCTTGATTGCAGATACCAGCTTCTACAATAAGCTGTATAACAATAGCTGGAATTCTTGCACCAACGTATTTCTTGGTATTGGTCAGGGTGAGATGCAGGCCACTCCCTTGCAGATGGCCAATTTGATGTGCATCATTGCAAACAAAGGGTATTATTATACACCACATTTTGTAAGCAATATCGAAAATGAACAAAGAAGCGATACGTTGTTGAATAAGTTCAAAATAAAACACGAGGTAACTCATATCCCTGATACTATTTATAACATCGTTCAGTTGGGAATGCAAGATGTGGTAGATCATGGAACTGCAATGGGTGCGCGGATTGAAGGAATCAGCATTGCAGGTAAAACAGGAACAGCAGAAAATTATGGTATCATCTACGGAAAGAGAGAGAAATTGAAAAACCACTCCTGGTTTGTATGCTTTGCTCCCCGTGAGAATCCAAAAATTGCCATTGCGGTGATCGTTGAGAATGCAGGATTCGGTGCAACATGGGCCACACCTATGGCATCCCTCATGCTGGAAAAATATTTACGTGATACTCTTTCGGCAGCACGCTGGAAAGAAGTAGAACGTATCGAGAGTACTGAAATCATTCTGCCAGTTGTAAAAATGAAGAGAAAAAGATTGGACTCACTTCGAAGAGAAAAAATTCGCATGCAAATCAATCGCTTGAATGCTCGATCTGCTCCAGTTCCATCTGCACCCAGCTCTAACAAGGAAAATGACATTGCACACATACACATAGACGCAACTAAAAACGATGAGGAAGAATTCTCCTGAAATAACAAAAGGAATTGACTGGTTATTGGTGGTCGTGTATGTAGTACTCGTGCTCACAGGCATCACCAGTATTTTTGCTGCAACCTATCGGGATGAATCCATTCTCAACGGATTTTTATCATTTAAAACAGATTACAGTAAACAGTTGTACTATTTTGCGATATGTGCAGTGTTGGCAGTTTTTATCTTATTAACCGATAGTAAATTTTTTACAGCCACTGCCAATATTTTTTATTTCTTGGGCATTGTTTTATTGATTCTTGTATTTCCATTTCATACCGATGTAAAAGGAACAAAATCAATTATTCGATTTTCTGGATTCCAATTGCAACCCGCAGAATTGTGTAAAGTGTTTGTCAATCTCGCATTGGCAAAGTACTTGTCTTCCATGGATCTTAATTTTAAGAAAGTTAGATCTCAGTTAATTGCCTCTGCATTGATCTTACTCCCTGCCATATTATCTATACTCCAAAGTGAAACAGGGCTGGCGCTGGTATATTTCTCATTCTTTTTGGTCTTGTACAGAGAAGGATTGCCTTCTTCCGTTTTGGTAATTGGTTTTGCAATTTCTCTGCTGGTGGTATTAACGCTCTTGATAGAACAGAACACATTGGCTATTATCTTAACTGCTATTGCAATTGTATTTATTTATCTATCCAGAAAAGAGATCAGGAGGAACCGTGCTGTCTTTTTTACAATTGTGGGTATTTGGGCAATCTGTGTGGGTGTTCAACGTTTTGCAGTGCCTTATTTTTTCTCCAACGTACTCAAGCCCTATCAGGTGCAACGTATTTATGCAACGGTTGGAAAGGATTATCAAGTGGATGAATCTACTTTGTCGGAGGCAGATCTCAAGAAGATGGAGGAAAAAAAGAAAGCTGGTAATTACAATGTGAAACAAAGTAAAATTGCCATCGGCTCTGGTGGTATTTTTGGAAAGGGGTTGTTGAAAGGCACACAAACAAAATATGATTTTGTGCCGGAGCAAAGAACAGATTTTATTTTTTGTACCATCGGAGAGGGTTTTGGATTTCTAGGCAGTGTAGTATTGTTGGGACTTTATTTGTTCATGTTGTTCAGGATTGTAAATATCGCAGAACGTCAGCGAAGCGTCTTCAGCAGGGTCTATGCGTATGGTGTGGCTTCTGTTTTCTTTTTTCACGTATTCATCAATATTGGAATGACGCTGGGTATTGTTCCTGTAATTGGTATTCCACTTCCTTTCATGAGCTATGGAGGCACTGCATTGATTACTTTTTCTGTATTGTTGTTTATTCTCATCCGATTGGATGCAGATCGGCAAATGATTCTTAGATAAGTTGAAAACCATTGAATGAAAATATTTCCACTCTCAGAAGGTAGTTTTACAATTGATGCTTCAAAAGTGTTTGTACCATTCGATGCAAATAATGATCAACTGCAGGATCGTCCAAAGGGAAGTTTATTGGTAGAGATTCAGCCATTTCTGATAGTCACAAAAAAGGATATCATATTATTTGATACAGGGTTGGGGTATGCAAAAAACGGGGTGCTCCAGCTTTTTGAGAATCTTGCAGCAGTGGGGATTGCATCCACAGATGTTACCAAAGTATTGATGAGTCACCTGCACCGGGATCATGCAGGTGGATTAATTGTTCAAGACACCTACACAAAATCACCCTATTTGACGTTTCCTCATGCGCAGTATTATATCAATGCATTGGAATTAAGTTTTGCAGTGAGTGGAAAATCAAGCTCGTATGATGCAACCTATTTTTCGTTTTTAGCAAATAACGATAAGGTTGAATTACTAAATGCAGGGGGGTACATTGATGAGTATATCCGATACGAAATGTCTGGCGGACATTCACCGCATCATCAGGTTTTTTGGATCCAAGAGAACGATGAAATCGTTTTTTTTGGCGGTGATGAAGCTCCTCAAATCCAGCAAATGAGAACAAGATTTGTAGCTAAATACGATGCAGATGGAAAAAGGGCAATGGAACTCCGGCAGCAATGGTGGCAGGAAGGGGAGAGAGAACATTGGACTTTTCTCTTTTACCACGATATCAAAACCCCTTTTATAACTAAATAAAAAAAATAAAAAAGGCTAGCCCTTGAAAGAGCCAGCCGTTGCTAACCTATGAAAAACACCGAGTTAAAAATACGGTATAATAGTAAATAATTCAAAAATCTCTATTTGCGCCTGTCGAAATTTGCTCTTTCTGCCTCTCTTTTTTGAAATTCTCTGCGTACCAGATTCCTGAATTCTGTCTCGGCTCCGAAGACTTTATTGGCCCTTTCCTGGTCTACCACCTTGGTAAAATCCTCCCTGTATCGCTTGCGTACATCCAGCATTTTTTGCTGTTTTTCCAACTGGTCATTTAAGGTTTGATTTTTTGCGATCGATTTCAGCTCGTTTCTATACTGGTTGAAAACCGGCCAGAATTTCTGGGCTTCATCAGGAGTTAGGTTCAGTTCCTTGGTTATGAAGGCCACTTCCATGGTTTGTAACTTTTTTACCTCCATCGAGCGGTTATCAAGCTCCTTTCGGTTTTGTGCCTCGCCAGGCAAAACAAAGAGCATGGAACATAAAAGCGATAAGTAGAGTTTCATAGTATGAGGGGTGAAATTAGTTTTTCTTGGTGATTCTATCGAAGTCATTCAGGTCCATGTACCTTGAAATATCCCTGTCTGGTATCTCTTTTAACATTTCTTCAATAGTTGAAGAGGAGAGATTTGTCAGACTGTTTTCCTCGAACGCAAGAGGTTCGGACTCTCTATCATTGAAGGAAAATACTTCTGTCTCAGCTAAGTAGCTCTCCATCACATCATTGGAAACTACGTTGGATGATGCTGTAAGGGTGCTTTTCTGCTGATTGCTGTTGAGGGCCATCGTGAGAATTAACCCAATCATGCAAGCTGCCGCTGCATAGGAAGCCCATCTTTTGAATGAGAGGCTTCGAACAGGTGCTTCTTCTTTGGGTATTTTAATAGATAACTGCTGAAAATATTGGTTGGGGACTTCAAACGGATTGGTGCTTCTTAGGGATTTCAGCTGTTCAGATAATGCAGGTTCAGACGATATAAGTTCTTTATTTTGAATCTGTTGTATCAACTTTTGCGAAAACGTTTCAAAATAAGTGGATGGCAAAGAAAATGGGTTTTCCTTGGGTAGGTTAGCAACGGCCTTGCTCAAGTTGCTCAATTCATTTTCGATCGTAAAATCCTTTGCCATCGTGGATTGGACCAAATTTAAACTGCTTGGTTTAATAGTTTAAAATATAATCCTCAATTTTTTTCACTGCATGGTGATAGCTTGCTTTCAATGCCCCCACGGAAGTTTCCAACACCTCGCTCATTTGTTCATAGGGCATCTCCTCAAAGTACCGTAAATTAAATACAACTCTCTGTTTTTCAGGTAGTTGCTGAATGGCTTTTTGAAGTTTCCAAACGGCCTGCTGCTCATCAAAGCCCTTTTCGCTTTCCAGCTTGTTTTCCAATGATTCGCTCACTTCCTCAAAAGATACAGCGGTTCGTTTTTTTTGTTGTTCGAGGTACGTAAGGGTTTCGTTTACAGCAATTCTATACAGCCATGTATAGAGTTTTGCATCTTCTCGAAAATGATCCAATCCATTCCATGCTTTGATGAAGACATTTTGCATCACATCGTCGGCATCTTCGTGGCAGATGACCATTCTTCTTATTTGCCAATAGACTTTTTCTTGATAGCGTTTGACGATGATCGTGAAGGCTTCTTCCCTGTTGTTGTTTTCTTTAAAAAGACGGACCAATTCGTTATCGTCGGCTTGTTGAAACATGGAGAATTATGACTTCTTTCGTGCTATTGCTTTTTCTGCGGCAGCTACGATAAAGGGGGTGTCTAAGCCATATTTAGTCAACAATTCTGTAGGAGTACCGCTTTCGCCAAATGTATCCTGAGTACCTATCATCTCAATTGGAGTTGGATGATGTTTTGCGGCCACTTGTGCAACGCTGTCTCCCATCCCACCAATTACATTGTGCTCTTCGGCGGTTACTGCGCAACCTGTTTTCTTTATCGAAGCGAGAATAGCAGCTTCGTCCAATGGTTTTATAGTATGAAGATTGATTACATCCGCGTGTATACCTTTTTCTTTGAGTTGCTTCGCAGCTTCAACCGCTTTCCAAACCAGGTGTCCACATGCAAAAATGGAAACATCCTTTCCCTCCGCAAGTTGTTGTGCTTTTCCAATAACAAATTTTTCATCCGCAGGTGTAAAGATGGGCCATACAGGTCTTCCGAAACGCAGGTATACCGGACCATTGTATTCTGCGATGGCGATCGTGGCGGCTTTGGTTTGGTTGTAATCGCATGGTACGATTACTGTCATCCCAGGGAGCATCTTCATCAATCCGATGTCCTCTAAAATCTGGTGTGTTGCACCGTCTTCGCCTAGGGTTAGTCCTGCATGCGAAGCACATATTTTTACATTCTTGCCGGAGTAGGCGACCGATTGTCTGATTTGATCATATACTCTTCCTGTAGAAAAGTTTGCGAAGGTTGTAGTGAAGGGAATCTTACCTCCAATGGTCAGTCCCGCTGCAATACCAATCATATTTGCCTCAGCAATTCCGCATTGGATGAATCGTTCAGGATATGCTTTGATAAAAGCATTCAGTTTCAATGAACCAGCAAGATCAGCTGTAAGGGCTACAACATTTGGATTGGTTTTTCCCAATTCAAAAATGCCATCTCCAAATCCACTGCGCGTATCTTTTTGTCCGGTTACTTGAATGGTATCCAACATCGGTTTGAAATTTGATGCAAAATAACACTAATTAAAGCGTTTTGCTAAGAGGCTCCGTAAAAAATCTCCATTAATTCAGGCGCTTGCTGGGCAGACTCAGATGCTGGGGAAGATGCTTGATGTATTGCTCCCATTTCCATGCACTGCTCATGATTTCCTTGATGCCATATTTCGGCACCCAGCCCAATGCTGATCTGGCTTTGTCGTTATTGGCATAGATTGCAATCACGTCACCTGGTCTTCTTCCGCCAATGGTATAATTCAGTTTCATTCCTGTTGTCTCTTCAAAAGCTTTGATCGATTCTAACACAGTGATTCCATCGCCCGAACCAATGTTAAATATTTCGCAATTGAAATTGTTTTTCTCTTCGATCAAATAATTCAATGCCAAGGTATGTGCATGTGCCAAATCGCATACATGGATCATATCGCGGATACAAGATCCATCTCTGGTCGGGTAGTCATTTCCAAAAACAGTGAGCTGAGGAATTTTTCCAATGGCTGTTTGGGTTATGACCGGTGTAAGGTTTTGTGGACGATCAATGGGAAGTTCTCCAATCAATGCAGAATCATGTGCTCCGGCCGGGTTGAAATACCTTAAAAGTATGGAATTGGTTTTTTTATTCGATGCAGCAAAAGCTTCTATGATTTGTTCACCCATTTGCTTGGTGAGTCCGTAGGGCGACTCCGCTTGTTTTCTGGGGGTTTCTTCTGTAACTGGAATCTGATCTGGATTGCCGTATACTGTGCAAGAAGAAGAGAATACAAAATTTGGTATACCAAACTCTTCGATGCATTGCAAAACATTCATGAGTGATTGCATGTTGTTCTGGAAATACAACAATGGTTTTTCAACCGACTCTCCAACCGCTTTGAAAGCTGCAAAATGAATAACACCTACCAGGGAAGCATTCTCTTCAAAAATCGCCCTGGTCTCGTCAAAATTGCAGAGATCAACTTTATAATTCTTTATTTTTTTGCCGGTTATTTTCTCTACACCCTCCAACATTCCAATGCTGGATCTTGAGTTATTGTCAACCGACAAAACATCGTATCCGTTTTCTACTAAATCAACAATTGTATGTGATCCAATATAGCCAGTGCCTCCAGTTACTAAAACTGTTTTTGACATTTCTTAATTGATAAGGTCCATTAAATATTTTCCATACCCACTTTTTAACAAGGGCTCTGCCAATTTCACCAACTGTTCGGTATTGATGAAACCCTTTCTCCAGGCGATTTCTTCGATACAGGCAACCTTGATGCCCTGTCTTTGTTCAATGACCTGTATGAATTGTGAGGCTTGCATAAGTGAATCAAATGTTCCGGTATCCAACCAGGCGGTGCCTCTGTCCAAAACGGAAACACTGAGTTTACCTCTTCTTAAATATTCCAAGTTTACATCGGTGATCTCGTATTCGCCCCGTTTAGAAGGTTGTATATTTTTGGCAATTTCTACGACTTGGTTGTCATAGAAATACAATCCGGGTACTGCATATTTACTTTTAGGGTTCGATGGTTTCTCCTCGATGGAGATGGCCTTCATGTTGCTGTCAAATTCCACTACGCCATATCGCTCAGGATCACTTACTTGATATGCATAAACAATTCCACCATCCGGCTGTGCATTCTTCTCAAGCATCTTTCCCAATCCCATTCCATAAAAAATATTATCGCCCAACACCAATGCGCATGCATCATTGCCGATAAAGTGTTCTCCAATTACAAATGCCTGTGCGAGTCCGTTTGGAAGAGGCTGTTCTGCATAGCTGAAATTGACACCGATTTGGCTTCCATCTCCGAACAATTTTTTGAATTGTGGAAGATCTTGTGGAGTAGAAATAATGAGTATATCCTTTATGCCAGAAAGCATCAAAGTAGAGAGCGGGTAGTAAATCATGGGCTTATCGTACACGGGCATGATTTGCTTGCTGATCGCATACGTAATAGGATAGAGTCTAGTGCCAGATCCCCCTGCCAGAATGATGCCTTTCATGAGTGCAATTTTTACAAAAATAAGGGATAATAATCAGGTGGCTTTTACAATGCAAAATCAGTAGGAGTGATGATGGATTGAATCAACTCTCAATAGCTAAACTATGAGGAGTAAATGTGCTTTCACCAGAATTAGATGGAATACAGGTTTCTTCGTGTATCGAAGTACATATATGTCTGACTATTTCCTTGGTGGTATTCTGTAAATCAAGTCTTGATGGTGGAGTATCCCAAATCCATTTGTTAAAATAAACAGGAAAAAAATCATCTATTAATTGAATGGATGAAACGGAA
>JAURIR010000031.1 GCA_030832645.1 Chitinophagales bacterium
TAGGATCCTTCAAACCAACACGATTTCGTTGGATAGCTTTTACCACTTTGGAAATTGCTTCGTCCTGTCCTACTACCATACCCTTCATTTCCACCGACATATTTCTCAGCTTCTCGGTTTCGGCTTGTACCATGCGTTTAACAGGAATACCCGTCATCATACTTACCACCTCTGCAATTTCTTCTTCAGTGATTGGATAGTGTTTGTTTTTGGATTCTTCTTCCCAATTTGTTTTTGCAGATTCTAACTCCTCCTGTAATTTCTTCTCTCTGTCGCGCAAGCTTGCGGCTTCTTCAAAACGCTGACTCTTAACTACCTTGTTTTTTTCCAGTTTGATGTCTTCGATCTTTTTTTCGAGTTCGATGATATCGTCTGGTACGTTGATATTCTTCAAGTGAACACGTGCACCTACTTCATCCAATACATCAATTGCTTTGTCCGGCAATAAACGATCGGTCATGTAGCGATCACTCAACTTAACACATGCATCGATTGCATCTTGTGAATAATCTACACTGTGATAATCTTCGTAACGAGATTTTATATTATTTAAAATTTGGATGGTCTCTTCTACGGAAGGAGGTTCTACCATCACTTTTTGAAATCTTCTGTCCAATGCACCGTCTTTCTCGATGTGCATACGGTATTCGTCTAAAGTGGAAGCACCGATACATTGCAACTCACCTCTAGATAGTGCCGGCTTGAAAATATTGGAGGCATCCAATGAACCGCTTGCACCACCAGCCCCAACGATGGTATGAATTTCGTCGATGAAAAGAATGACATCACGATTTTTTTCCAATTCAGTCATGATAGCCTTCATTCTCTCTTCAAACTGACCACGGTATTTTGTACCTGCAACCAATGCCGCTAAATCCAGGGAAACCACACGTTTATCAAAGAGCACTCTGGAAACCTTTCTTTGTACTATACGAAGCGCGAGTCCCTCCACAATAGCCGTCTTACCCACTCCAGGTTCACCGATTAATATTGGATTGTTCTTTTTTCTTCTGGAAAGAATTTGTGATACTCTTTCGATTTCTTTTTCCCTGCCTACGATAGGATCAAGTGATCCTGATTCTGCAAGCTTGGTAATATCTCTACCAAAATTATCAAGAACAGGTGTCTTACTTTTGGAGCCTGCAGCAGCGGGACGAGATTTTGATTGTGCACCTTTTTTCTCCTCATCAAATTCTTCCTCTGGTTCGTCAGAGAATTCACTTTTAACATCGTTGCTTCTCACTACACCCAATTCGTTTCTAAACATATCGTAATCGATATCAAATTGATTGAGTATTTGAGTGGCAATGTTCTCTTTGTTTTTTAAAATGGAGAGCAGCAAATGTTCTGTTTCCACCATGGGACTTTTCAGCGCCTTGGCTTCCAAAACTGTCACACGAATTACTTTTTCTGCTTGACGTGTTAATGGAAGACTGTTGATGTTTTGAATATTTTTTCCAGACTTATCCTTCACTGCCATTTCAACTTCTTTCCTTAGTTCGTATAAGTCAACATTTAAATTTTGAAGAACTTTCAATGCAGTATTTTCACCCTCGCGGATGACCCCTAACAAAAGATGCTCTGTTCCGATAAAATCATTCCCCAGCCTTAACGCCTCTTCCCTGCTATAGGAAATGATTTCCTTTACCTGTGCCGAAAAATTATTGTCCATAAAATGTTTGTTAGTCCCTTACAATGTTAATGAATAATTCTCAGATTCTACTGATACCCAATGCTGTGTAATCGCATATTTGTCAACATTAACCGAACTTAAACAAATTGGTATCTTCGCAGCCAAACCATCAGTAAAATTGATTAAAGAATGAAGGTCAAAATTGATACCAAAGAAATGTTTCATGTCATGAGCATTGAGGAAACTGAAATCTCTGCTAATATGTCAGCAGAGTTGATGGAAATTATACAAAAAACGCAGGAGGAAGATTGCAAGAGCATCATCCTCAACTTTCATCATGTGCAACAAACAAACGCCGATTTGGTGAGTGCACTCGAGCAAATTCATCAGATGCAATACGGTCAAAAAAAATCATTTGTCATTTGTGAACTTTCTGCAACAGTAAAAAATCAATTGAAACTCAACGAAGATTCAGCCGTATTGCATACGACCCCCACAGAATCCGAGGCGTGGGACATTGTGCAAATGGAGGAAATTGAGAGGGAATTGGGGCTGGAGGACTAGTGCAGTTTGATTTTCTGAATTGAAAGGAAATTTATACATTTGCATCCCAATTGAAAGGATCGGTAGTTCAGTTGGTTAGAATGCCGCCCTGTCACGGCGGAGGTCGCGGGTTCGAGTCCCGTCCGGTCCGCAAAAGGTTCACTGAAAATCAAGTGAGCCTTTTTTGTTTCTAAGATGCAATAAGAAAAAATTCAACACAAGGAAACAGAGCATCGGAAAATAGAAAATCAAAAAATATGTTCCGTACCCTACAGTAATCTCCGGACTCGGCTTTGCAAGCATCCAAATCCCTTTGCCAATACTACCACTTGAGAACGCAAATCCTTGTGTAAAATTCCATCCCAAATGCATAGCAATAGACGAGTAGAGTGAAGCAGATTTAACATACGCTAATGCATACAAGAACCCTACAATAGAGGTTAAGCAAAAAACTTGGATCATCGCTGGAATATTACCCAAAACCTCAAAACTGAACCAGTGGTATATTCCAAAGGATATGGATGAAATCAAAAGTGCATAGGATTTTCCCAGCCTCTTTATCAACAGAAAAAACAACACTCCCCTGAATATGAGTTCTTCATACATCACTGACTTGATATTCCACCAAAGTCCATTTGAGAACAACTTAAAATTAAATGCCGGATTGAGCATCCAAGTCTCTTTGGCTAAATAGATCCTTAATAAAAATCCACTTGCACAACTCAAAATGGCAACAATAAGAAAGATGAAAAAGTCCAAAATCCGTTTTTGGCTTGGCATTAATCCAAGTACCCCCAATCCCCTGCGATCAAAGAAATAAACCAAGGCATACGAGAGCAATAATTGAATAATTAACCCGATCATACCTGGTAAAACTATCAAATGATTGCTTATCCACATGAACAAGTTGTATCATATTGAAATTCAATACATTAATGGCAGAAAGCATTTCTATTTTATTCTTTACCTTTACACCCCTGAAACCAAACCAAAACTATGGCAGAAAGCAGCGCTAGACAATATTTGGATTTCGAGAAACCTATCAAAGATCTGTACGACCAGATCCAACAACTTACAGCAACTGCTGAGAAGAACAAAGTAGACCTCAGTTCTTCCATACAGCAATTGGAAGAAAAAATCCTGGAAAAGAAAGAAGAGATCAATAAAGGCCTCACGCCTTGGCAGAAAGTGCAATTGAGCAGGCATCCCGATCGTCCGTATACCCTCGCTTATATCGAAAAAATATGCACGGATTTTGTGGAGATGCACGGAGACAGAAACTTCAAAGACGATAAAGCCATTGTTGGCGGATTTGGAAAAATTGATGGCCAAACAGTAATGATATTGGGACAACAAAAAGGAACCAATACCAAAACGCGTCAACTTCGAAATTTCGGAATGGCCAATCCAGAAGGTTATAGGAAAGCTCTTCGCCTCATGAAGCTTGCCGAAAAATTTAATAAACCCATTGTTACATTGGTAGATACGCCTGGTGCATTTCCGGGAATTGAAGCAGAAGAACGCGGACAAGGCGAAGCCATTGCAAGAAACATTTATGAAATGCTCCGCTTGAAAGTACCTGTTGTCTGTGTAATCATCGGTGAAGGTGCTAGTGGAGGTGCCATGGGCATCGGCGTAGGAGATAAAGTATATATGATGGAGAACACATGGTATACTGTCATCTCCCCTGAAAGCTGTAGCTCCATTCTTTGGAGAAGTTGGGATCATAAAGAAAAAGCTGCGGATGAATTGAAGCTAACATCCGATCATATGCTGAAATTCGGTCTGGTGGACGGTGTTATTCCAGAACCGTTGGGCGGTGCGCATTGGGACCATGATCAGGCAGCTGAAATGCTTAAGGACCAAGTAAAAAAAGCAATTTCAGAACTCAAAGGCATCGATCCTGAAAAAAGAATCGATGACCGCATCGAAAAATTTGCAAGAATGGGCAGATGGGAAGAAGCCTCTGCCGCACAACAATAAACTAACATGAAGAGTACAAGCCACTATGCAGGTAGCGGTGTTGCCATCGTAACGCCTTTTTTAGAAAATGGTGATCTAGACATTGCCTCGCTAGAAAAATTAGTTGAGCACATGGTAAAGGGCGGTGTTGATTATTTGGTTGCACTTGGCACCACTGGAGAAAATCCAACCCTCAGCAAAGAAGAGAGGCAGCAAGTATACTCTTTGGTAAATCAATTCAATAAAGGCAGATTAAAATTGGTAGCTGGAATCGGTGGTAATGACACTAGAGCAGTTGTAAAAAGCATGAATGATTTTGATCTGACTGGCTACAGTGCTATACTATCCGTTAGCCCCTATTATAACAAACCTAACAACGAGGGACTCTTTCAACACTACAAAGCAATCAACGACAATGCTCCTCTCCCTGTAATCATGTACAATGTTCCAGGCAGAACCGGCATGAATGTAAATGTTGCCACTACACTTCGTATTGCAAACGAATGTAAAAACATAGTTGCCACCAAAGAGGCATCAGGAAATGTTGAGCAGATTATGCAAATCATAAAAGATAAACCAACAGGATTTGAAGTGATCAGTGGCGACGATGGAATTACTTTACCAATGATGGCGTGTGGTGCCATCGGTGTAATTTCGGTTGTAGGCAATGCGTATCCAAAACTTGTTTCAGAATTGGTCAATCTCTGCTTAGAAGGGAAATTTATAGAGGCAAGGCCCCATCACGAAAAAATGCTTCCCCTCATTGGTTCGATGTTCGCTGAAGGTAATCCAAGTGGTGTGAAAGCCTATCTTTCAGAATTGGGCATCACAAAAAATACATTCAGGCTTCCAGTAGTAGGCGTTAGCAATCAACTGATGCAAACCATTCAGCAATTGATGAAAACCATTTAACACCACATAGGTGTTCGTCAATGAAAATTGAATTTCAACATCTCACCCTAACTATTGGAGGCAAAGAATTACTCTCAGACGCAAGCACTATAATTGAACAACATGAACAATGGGCATTCATAGGCTCTAGCGGTTCAGGTAAAACAAGTTTGGCAAAAGCAATTGCAAAGAAAATTTTTTATAGAGGGTCTATCCAATTTTATGACCAAGCCAATCAATTATTTGAACCAGTAATCGAATTGATTGAACAGCAACACCTGTTTAAAAACAAAAGTAATCTTGCACAATTTTATTATCAGCAACGCTTCAACACTGCAGATGCAGAAGATACCATCACCGTAGAAGAAGAACTGGCAAACAGTCCTCACAAAGAGATCACGCATTGGATAGAGAAATTCGAGATCAGTTCTATTTTACACAAACCACTTCTGCAACTCTCCAATGGCGAAAACAAACGACTGCAGCTGGTGAAAGCACTTGCAAAAAATCCAGATTTGATCATTCTGGATAATCCATTCATAGGACTCGACAGGGAAGGAAGAAATTCACTGCATGAAAGCATGAACGAAGTAGTAGGCTTCGGTAAAAAAATTATCTTGATCAGTTCACCTCATGCTCTCCCCTCCTGTATTACTAATGTTGCACTACTCAACAATGGAGATATCCAACCCAGTAGAATGGAAGATTTTACACAACCATCTATTCAACAAAAAATCATTCAAATTCCTGCCCAAATTCTTAGCCGATTCAATTCCAATAATGATTATTTGTTTGAGCATGCCGTAAAAATGAAGAACGTTTCGATCTGTTATAACGAACAGACCATTCTTAATAACGTTGATTGGGAAGTTAAAAAGGGAGAACGATGGTGTGTAAGTGGACACAATGGATCAGGTAAATCAACACTTGTGAGTTTGATTACTGCAGATAATCCGCAGGCCTTCGCAAATGAACTTTATATTTTCGACAGAAAAAAAGGATCGGGTGAAAGCATTTGGGAAATCAAAAAAAATATTGGTTTTGTTTCGCCTGAATTACACTTGTTTTTTGATAAGGCATTTACAGCTAAGGAGGTTATTGCATCCGGACTCTTTGATACCATCGGCCTGTTTAAAAAGATATCATCCGAAGAAACCTCCGTTGTAAGCGCATGGATGGATGTACTGGGAATTTCTTATCTAAAAGACAACTATCTGTATCAACTTTCATTGGGGGAACAAAGATTGGTAATATTGGCAAGGGCTTTGGTGAAATCACCTCCGATGTTGATTTTGGATGAACCCTGTCAGGGTCTGGATCCTGAACAAACAATTTTCTTCAAGAATTTAATAGATGCGATTTGTGATCAAACTTCAACAACACTGATATACATCAGCCACTTCGACGAGGATATCCCCTCATGCATACAACACAGATTAGAATTGGTAAAAGGCACTATCAAAAGCTAGAAATCAACTTTGTATCCGAATACAGGAATTCTTCCCAATAAATAATTGTAAGTGATTTTACCAAGATTTGCATCAAACCGATGACTGATGGGATTCTTTCGATTAGTAGCATTTTGAACACCCAGTATAAAACTGCCGGTTGTTTTTTTATATTGTACTTTCCATTCAAATTGTGCGTCGATCCTAAATATGCTTTTCAGTTTTTCATCGTAGAGTCGAGAAGGAATGGCAACAGTTGTCTTTCTTACTATTGATTGAGCGATATCAATCGGTGTTACCCTTACACCACCCATTTTCAATAATTTCATATCCATTCCCAGCGAGGATGGTCGTTTAGTTTTCAATACCCATTCTTTGCCCAGTAATAATGTGAACGAAGTATTTGAATTGTACCGTGTACTTCTCCAGATTACATCAGAAGGGCGGTATTCCGATTGATACAAACTAAGTGTACTCAATAAATAGAAGCGGTCGTTCCAATAACGATCCAAGGTAAATTCAATACCGTAATTTTGTCCAAATCCTTTATTGGCAAGCGTTTCAATGGAAAAATCGTCGTCGAGATTGATGACACTGTAGTTACTCATGCGCAATGCATGCACGGGTATATTATACAACCACTGGTAATACATTTCAGTTTTAAGGTTCCAATCTTTGGCTAGTTGCACAGAATAGCCAAGAACATAATGTTTTGATTTACTGAAATCGAGATTTTTATTTGGCATTACTGTATCATTCAGCAATCGTACTCTTGCAAAATAATTACCCAATGGCTGAATCTGTGCATGCAATCCATAGCCTATACTCAGAAATTGACCAGGTCTGATCGAATACCTCAATCCTATTCTCGGTTGTAGTGCACTTGTTTTATTAAGTGTGAGGTATTGACCATGCCATCCATGTTGAAAAGAAAATTTACTAGAGAGATCCCACTTCCATTGAAAGAAATAATTGGCTAAGTAGGTTGTACCGGTATTTTTGATTTTGTCTTTCAACACATTACTCACTGCTTCTCGTTGCCGTAAATCAAAAGAAATATTTTTTGTATAGCCCCCCACTTTTATCAAGTGATGCTTATTGAACTTGTAGGTGAAGATGGAAGATACTTGCGTGTTCCATTCTGAAAATTTATTGATCCGAGTAAAAATGATTGGACCGCTGAACTTATCCAATTTGCTGTCTTCCTCTCTATAGAGGTATCCATTTTTGCTTACCACCGATCGCCAGAGTAATTTTTTTCCAAAATTGATCTGGTGCGAAACACCTATAGCACCTGCATTTGCAGCATCTAGCGAACTACCTCGGCTATCGGTATTGGTTGCCCAGGTGATGCTGTCTTTCGCCAATTCGTCGTATTGTTTACTGAGTCCCCCAAATCCAAAAATGGAAAAATTCCCCCACTTTTTTGTGGGCAGGTGAATGTTGAGCGAGAGATCCTGAAAAGAGGTAGGATCGTTTGAAATATCAAAACCAAGTTTCTGCATCAGTGTGAGGAACCCATATCTGTAGTTGATCAAATACGAACCCTGGTATCCTTTTTTAAAATATCCCTCCGTTGCAAAATCGATGCCGATGGTACTCAACGAAAAGGTATGCTCTCTTTTATCCTTGTTTCCTTTTCTAAGTCGAATGTCAAATACACCCGACAAAGCGTTTCCGTACTCAGCTGGGAAAGCACCCGTCATGAAATCAGAGTTAGCCAACAATTGAGCACTCAACATAGAAATAGCGCCACCGGATGTTCCAACTCGGGAGAAATGATTCGGATTGGGAATGTCAACACCTTCCAATCGCCACAACAATCCGTTGGGCGCGTTGCCTCGAATGATCAAGGCATTTCCATCTCCAGCATTAGCAACCCCTGCAAAATTGGCTGCAATCCTGGAAGGATCGTTGAGTCCGGCTGCGAACCTGCGTGTTTCCTCTACACTGAACATTCTTGCACTCACCATTGCTAAATCATTGATGGGCTTTGATTTGCTACGATTCAATTTTATGAGAATTTCCTGGTTCACGGAAAGATCCTCGTCCATCTCTACATTTAAAATCAATTCTTTACCTGATTCAACCATGAGGTTGTTTAGTGTAACCGATTTAAAACCGATATGGCTGATGAGGATCGATCTTCTTCCAACCGACACATTTTTCAAAACGAAATGACCATTCGAATCTGACACCACAGATTGTGGCATATCGCCCAACAGAGAAATAGTAGCGGATGCAATGGGAACTTTAATGGCATGTTCAAGAATTTGCCCCTTTACCATTTGTGAGGGCAAGGTTTGAACTACGGCTTTGATTGCAAGCGCAAGCAGAATGGGTAGGAAGAAAAAATGTTTACGCATTTGGTATCGGCAATTTATGCCTCCTTTGTCATTCAAAATAAAAGGAGAAATGATAAATTTTTCGGATATTCAATAAAATCAATCGATGATCACACACGAAACAATGGATACGTTCACCTTTGAATGGGTTATATGTATCGCAATTGTTTCTACCACAGTATACTTGCTGGTCAATTTACCGAACTACTTTTGGTGGGCAAAAAACCCCAACTACCCCAAATTCTTGGGGGGTGCACTTTTAATAAATTTACTGATTGAGAATGCCTATTCCTGGTGGCTGGGAAATTGGCACTTACAAGACAACCTGCCACTTCACTTATGTGGTATAAGTGGTGTTTTTGCTATCATTCTATTATTCAGATACAATGCCATTTTAGCCAACCTCCTTTTTTATTGGGGAACAACCGGCGGCATTCATTCCCTTCTGACCCCAGAATTTGATTTAGGAGCACAGGGGTATTTCTATTATGGATATTTTATCAGTCATGGTGGACTGATCATGACTACTTTTTTCATTATTCAGCACAATAATTATAAGCCTGATAAGCAATCGTGGCTAAGGGCCTTTATGCTGATTCAGTTGGCAGTTTTAGCCATTGGTGCATTCGATTGGGCAACTGGATCCAACTACATGTATCTGCTGGCACCCCCAATTGTTGAGAATCCACTCATCGTGGGTAAATGGCCCTGGTATATCCTTGTTTTTGAGGGTTTGGCCATGGTGCATTTTCTACTTTTATACGGGATATTTCACTGGAAAACCCTTTTCAAAAAACCAGCCAATTTGTTAACAATTTGGTAATCGTTCGCCGAAGCTCGTCATCAAATCCTGACCGAAGATTCAGTATTTTGCAACACTTTAAAAAATTAGTGTAAATGGGACTCAATTCATTTTTTAAGATTTTCCTCCCCAAAGACAAGATTTTTTTTACCCTGTTCGAGGAAATGGCCGAAACAGTATACACCATGGCTACACTTTTGCAGCAATTGGTAAACGAGCCGGATGCAGACAAAAGAGCCAGTATCTCGTCTCAAATTGAGGCATACGAACATAAAAATGATGATGCCACTCATCGTGTTTTTACCGAATTAGGAAGAAATTTCATAACTCCACTCGACAGAGAAGATATCCACTACTTGGCAACTGCTCTGGATGATGTTGCAGACTACATTTATTCTTCTTCCAAGAAGCTGGTTTTCTACAAGGTCAACCCTAACGATACAGGAATTCAGAAATTTTCTGAATTGATTGTTCAATCCACAGCAGAGCTCAAAAAAGCTGTTCCAGGGTTAAGAGATCTTAAAAATCTCCGTGAAATGACCAATGCAATTGTCAAAATCAACAGCATTGAAAATCAGGCAGATGATGTTTTTGATATGAGCATCGATGCATTGTACAACATGGAAAGCGATTTCAAGGCAGTTATCAAAAAAAGAGAAATTTATCAGGTATTGGAATTAGCCACAGATAAATGCGAGGACGTTGCAAATGTGATCGAGTCCATTATCATCAAGTACGCATAATTCCGAAGCCAATCTGATTAGTAAAATAGTTCCTTTATGTCCACTTTGCTGATTGTTATCATCGCCTTGGCCCTCCTATTTGATTACATCAATGGCTTTCACGATGCAGCAAACTCCATTGCAACCATTGTATCAACCAAAGTACTCACGCCTTTTCAAGCAGTAGTTTGGGCGGCGTTCTTCAATATAATTGCCTATTGGATCTTCCAAGATCATGCCGTAGCCAACACCATTAGTAAGACAGTTTTCAAGGAGTTTATTACATTGCCTGTTATTTTATCCGGACTACTTGCAGCTATTTTCTGGAATTTGCTCACATGGTGGTTTGGAATTCCTTCCTCCTCTTCTCATACACTCATTGGTGGATTCGCAGGTGCTGCCATCATGCATGCCATATTGGATAAAGGCTTACACATCTCATGGAGTAAAATCGTTGAGAGCGATACGATCATCAAAACCATTTTATTTATTTTCCTTGCACCTTTAATTGGAATGTTCATTGCAATTTTCATTTCAATTGTTACTATCATACGGAATATGTGGTTAAGGGTGGGTATCATAGTGCTTTCTACAGTGCTTACCGTATTGCTGTTTGATAAATTTGAGACAGATAAAATCCATGAGGGAACTGTTAAGTTTGTTAAGCTAGATAAGTACAAAAGCGACTTTACCAGCCTTCAGTCTGGATTCAATGCAGGCAAGAGTGATTCAACCGAGAAAGCAAACTACGAGAAAGCTAAAAAGAAATTGGAATCGGCTCAGTATTCCTTCGATCAACTTCATCCATTGATCAATGATTACGATGAATTGGGCGCTGACTCAATTGCATCCTATGCCTATTCTAAAGGGCTATTGAAGGATATTGAAGTCAGTCGATTAAAAGACGAAGTCAGAAACGCGAATAATTACCTCGTTATTGAAGCATTGGCATCAGAAAATACTGCGAAGGCGAATGAATTTGAAATCGCAAAAGTGGAGACCGAAAAATACAAAGCACCGCTTCAAGCCTATCTGAATCACCAACTTTCGATTGATTCCACCATTGCGGCCATCAATTCAATCTACCCCATAGACCCAAAGAATCTGGAAAAAGTAAAGAAGAGAATAGAGAAATTCAACATTCAAAAATCTTTTTCAAAAGAGATCGAAAAATCTGATAATGGAATCATTGTATGGGGTGTTCTATTCGCCGCACTGTTTTTCATCATCATATATATCTATGTAGAAAAAATCAAAACCCCTACTTCCTATACTGTTTCTAACATGTTTAAAAGACTGCAGCTTTTCAGTTCTGCTGCATTTAGCATAGGGCATGGAGGAAATGATGCACAGAAAGTAATGGGTATCATCGGAGCAGCATTGATTTCAAGTGGAAGTATTCAGGAATTTAATCAACTACCTAATTGGGTTCCGATTGCATGTTATTTATCAATTGGACTTGGAACGATGAGTGGTGGCTGGAAAATTGTCAAAACAATGGGAACCAAGATAACTAAGGTTACACCACTGGAAGGTGTAGCTGCCGAAACAGCTGGTGCATTTACATTGTTTTTTACCGGACAAATGGGAATTCCCGTTTCAACGACGCATACCATTACTGGTTCAATCATAGGCGTAGGGGCAACAAAAAGATTGAGTGCAGTTAGATGGGGCGTTACTTCCTCACTGATGGTAGCATGGATTCTTACTATTCCTGTAAGTGCACTATTGGCCGCAATAATGTATGCTATCTCCACATTGTTTCTGTAACTACTCTATTTTTTACAATTAGTTTAATTACATTTATTCATACAAACTATTGTATGAATAAAGTATTGCTCTCCATTCTACTTGTATACTGTTCTCTGGATTCTTACAGCCAAGATATTTACAAAACAGACTCTCTTGAAATAAACGGTGTATTCAGAAAATTTACTTTCCAAGAACCATCTAAAAACACGAAAGACTTCAGTTTGGTATTCGTACTTCACGGATCGGGAGGAAATGGAAATCAAATGTTGGCAAGGGTTCCAGCCCTTGTAAAAGCATCCTCCTCCGAAAACTTCATTGCAGTGTTTCCGTTTGGATATAAAAATTTTTGGAACGAATGCAGAAAAGCATCACCTGCTGAGGCAAATCAATTTAATATAGACGAACAGGCATTTTTTCAAGCGATGATCAACTACTTCACAGATCGTTATCAAACCGATAGAAAAAAAGTGTTTGCCATAGGAACATCTGGCGGTGGACATATGGCGTATAAATTGGGTATGACCATGCCCGATCGATTCAAAGCCGTATCGGTTATCATTGCCAACCTACCTGATTCTTCCAACTTTGACTGTACCGCATTGAATAAACCAATGAACATCATGATTACCAATGGCACACTCGATAAAACCAATCCATACGAGGGAGGAGAAGTGATTTTAGCCAATGGAAATTTTGGAAGAGTGGTTTCTACTGAGAAGAGTGTTGAGTACTGGAAAAAACTGGCAGGATACAATGGAGAGGCCATTATGGAAAAGATGCCTGACACCGATCCCACCGATGGAAAATTAATCGAGAAATACAGTTATTCGGGAAAGAATAAAGAAGTAGTGCTTTTGAAAGTTATTGGAGGCAAGCACGACTATCCCAACGACATAGATGTGCATTTATATTCCTGGGATTTTTTCAAACAGGTCATGAAGAAATAAAAAAGTCCCCCGCGGAACGCGGGGGACTTAACAGTTATCTTTGGTTGACTGAAGGCTTAGTTATCAAACTTCAATTCCAATCCCAATCCACGCAACTCGTGAACCAATACATTGAATGATTCTGGGATACCTGCACGTGGTACGTTATCTCCCTTCACAATGGATTCATAGGTCTTGGCTCTTCCTAGAATATCATCTGATTTCAATGTGAGCAATTCTTGTAGGATGTTGGATGCACCGTATGCTTCCAATGCCCATACTTCCATCTCACCGAAACGCTGTCCACCGAACTGTGCCTTACCACCCAATGGTTGTTGGGTAATCAAGGAGTATGGTCCGATCGAACGTGCGTGCATCTTGTCGTCTACCATGTGGTGCAACTTGAGCATGTAGATGATACCTACAGTAGCTTTTTGGTGGAAACGCTCACCAGTTTCTCCATCGTATAGATAGGTGTGTCCATAACTTGGCAAACCTGCTTTGTCGATCAAATCTGTGATTTCATTTACGGAAGCACCGTCGAAGATTGGAGTTGAGAATCTCATTCCCAATTTCTCCCCTGCCCAACCGAGGATGGTTTCATAAATCTGACCAAGGTTCATACGAGAAGGTACGCCCAATGGATTCAATACAATATCAACTGGAGTTCCGTCTTCTAGGAACGGCATATCTTCTGCGCGTACGATTTTTGCAACGATACCTTTGTTACCGTGGCGACCTGCCATTTTATCTCCCACTTTCAACTTACGTTTTACAGCGAGATATACTTTTGCAAGTTTTAATACACCGGCAGGAAGTTCATCACCAATGGAGATGTTGAATTTCTCTCTTTTGTATCGGCCCAATTCTTCGTTGTAACGAATATTGTAGTTATGTAACAATGTGTTGATAGCATCATCGATCTTGGCATCACCTGTCCAACCCAATGGATTGATGTTTTGGTAATCAATTCCAGCCAATGTTTTCGCATTGAATTTGGAACCCTTTCCGATGATTACTTCACCGAAATTATTGGATACCCCTGATGAACTTTTGTCTTTCAACAAGGTTTGCAATTTGTTTACCAACAAATCAAGGATGTCTTTCTCTGTTTGGGTATGAAGAGCTTCCAATTTCTCAATTGCTGCTTTTTCTTTGGCTTTTGAGTTCTTGTCTTTCTTCGCACGCTGGAACAACTTCTTGCCAATTACCACACCTTCTGTTCCGCTTGGAGCTTTCAAAGAAGCATCTTTTGCATCACCGGCTTTGTCGCCAAAGATCGCACGCAATAACTTCTCTTCAGGAGTTGGATCGCTTTCGCCTTTAGGAGTGATTTTACCGATGAGGATATCTCCCTCTTTTACTTGAGCACCAATGCGAATGATACCGTATTGATCCAAATCTTTAGTGGCTTCTTCAGAAACGTTTGGAATATCTGGTGTCAATTCTTCTTCACCCAATTTAGTATCTCTTACTTCCAATTCGAATTCAGAGATATGGATAGAAGTGAAAAGATCTTCGCTCACTACTTTTTCATTAATTACAATCGCATCCTCAAAGTTGTAACCTTTCCATGGCATGAAAGCTACTTTCAAGTTGCGTCCCAATGCCAACTCACCATTCTTTACAGCATATCCTTCTGTCAAGAAATCACCGGTCTTCACGCGCTGGCCTTTGGCAACAGCTGGGCGAAGAGTGATGGATGTTTCTTGGTTGGTTTTGATGAATTTAGTTAAGCGATACATTTTCAAATCATCTTCGAAACTTACCAACTTCTGTGCTTCGTCGCGCTCGTAACGAACATGGATTTCGTTTGCATCTACAAATTCAACCACACCTTCTCCTTCTGCATGCAACTGAATTCTTGCATCGCGTGCTGCCTTGGCTTCCAACCCTGTACCAACGATCGGTGCATCGGGTTTGATCAAAGGAACAGCCTGACGTTGCATGTTCGATCCCATCAACGCACGGTTGGCATCATCGTGCTCTAGGAATGGAATCAACGACGCACTCAAACCAACAATCTGGTTAGGAGCAACGTCCATGTATTCCACTTCGTTCGGCTCGAGGATTGGGAAGTCGCCTGTTTGTCTTGCTTTTACTTTATCCTCTGCAAACTCACCTTTCTCTGTGAGTGGTACGTTTGCCTGTGCAATTTTTGCAGTATCTTCTTCTTCCGCACTGAGATAGGTCAATTTCTTCACTTCCACTTTTCCATTGTTCACCTTGCGATAAGGAGTTTCAATGAATCCCATTTCGTTGATCTTCGCGTGTACACAAAGTGTGGAGATCAATCCGATGTTTGGACCTTCCGGTGTTTCGATGGTACAAAGACGACCGTAGTGAGAATAGTGAACGTCGCGCACCTCGAAACCTGCACGCTCTCTGCTCAAACCACCGGGGCCAAGTGCAGAAATACGGCGCTTGTGGGTGATTTCACTGAGAGGATTGGTTTGATCGAGGAATTGAGACAACTGTGATGTTCCGAAGAAGGAATTGATCACGGATGAAAGTGTACGCGCGTTGATCAAATCAACCGGCGTGAATACTTCGTTGTCACGTACGTTCATACGCTCGCGAATGGTACGTGCCATTCTTGCAAGACCAACACCAAACTGCGCATACAATTGTTCGCCAACTGTACGAACACGTCTGTTGCTGAGGTGATCGATGTCATCAATCTCTGCTTTACCATTGGTAAGGCGAACAAGGTATTTGATGATTTCGATGATATCTTCTTTGGTAAGCGTCTTTTGATTTAAACCGTAGTTGAGGTTCAACTTTTTGTTGATCTTATAACGACCAACTTCGCCCAAATCATAACGCTTGTCGCTGAAGAACAACTTGTCGATGATACCACGGGCGGTTTCGTTGTCTGGCGCATCTGCACCGCGCAACTGCTTGTAAATATGTTGAACGGCTTCCAATTCAGAATTGGAAGTATCCTTGTTCAATGTGTTGTAGATAATCGCGTAGTCTCCACTTACTTCTTCTTTCTGGATGAAGATACTCTTCACACCGGTTTCAAGAATGGTGGTCATATCGGTTTCAGACAAAACAGTATCACGCTCTAAAACAACTTCGTTTCTTTCGAGAGATACTACCTCACCAGAATCTTCGTCAACAAAATCTTCTACCCAAGTTTTCAAAACTCTTGCAGCAAGACGTTTGCCTACGAGTTTATCCAATATTTTTTTCTCGGTCTTCACTTCGTCGGCCATACCAAACAATTCAAGGATGTCCTTGTCTGTTTCGTAGCCGATAGAACGAAGCAATGTTGTTACAGGGAATTTTTTCTTACGATCGATGTACGCATACATCACGTTGTTGATATCGGTTGCAAATTCCATCCATGCGCCTTTGAAAGGAATCACACGGGCAGAATAAATTTTTGTTCCGTTGGGGTGGAGTGATTGACCGAAGAACACACCAGGTGAACGGTGCAATTGAGAAACCACTACCCTTTCAGCACCGTTGATCACAAACGTACCGCGTGGTGTCATGTAAGGGATGTTTCCAAGAAACACGTCTTGCACGATGGTTTGGAAATCAACGTGCTCTTCGTCGTTACAACTCAAACGAAGTTTCGCTTTGAGTGGAACAGCGTAGGTAAGTCCACGCTCCATACATTCCTCGATGGTATAACGGGGTGGATCAATGAAATAATCAAGGAACTCCAACATGAAGATGTTCCTGGTATCGTTGATAGGAAAATTCTCTTTGAATACTTTGAACAAACCTTCGTTGTTACGCTTATCGGGCGTAGTTTCCAACTGAAAAAAATCTTTGAAAGATTGAATCTGGATTTCTAGAAGATCTGGAGTTTCCGCAAGGTGCTTTACCTTACCAAAATGCACTCTCTTTGAAGCCACTTTTGCTGATGACATAGTCTGATGTGCTTTTTAAAGTGTTGAAGAACTAAAAGACAATAAGATCTCCTTTATCTTTACTTGTTTAAGTAATTGATTATCAACATTTTGTGTTGTAGGAGGAGTTCAAATTGTATTTAGCCCAATTTAAAGGACTGCGAAGTTAAGGGAATTGGGGCAATTGGACAAATATTTGAGGGGGTGGCAAGGGCCAAAAAAGTCATAAAAAAAAGCCGGAGTGATCCGGCTTTTGCATTTTTAAAAGTATCTGAGAATTACTTGATTTCAACTTCAGCACCTGCTTCTTTCAACTTAGCAGCCAAGTCGTCTGCTTCGGCTTTAGAAACACCCTCTTTAACTGGCTTTGGAGCTCCGTCAACTAGGTCTTTCGCCTCTTTCAAACCAAGTCCTGTAAGGTCTTTTACCACCTTCACAACACCCAATTTGCTAGCGCCACCGCTAACGAGGATAACATCGAAAGTAGATTTCTCTTCGGCTGCTGCTGCGGCACCACCGCCACCTGCAACTGCTACCACTGCTGCTGCAGCTGGTTCGATTCCGTAATCTGCTTTCAATACATCTGCTAATTCTTGAACTTCTTTAACTGTTAGGCCAACCAGTTGTTCGGCCAATGCTTTTACGTCTGCCATGTTTTTACTTTTTTAACCGCTTTCAACGCTCGCGCTCCAGCGGATGGTTATTAAATATGCCACGTTTGAACCTCAGTGGCGTTGGGTTTTTTAAAAATTATTCTGCAGCTGCACTTTGCTTTTCGTGATGGTGCAACAAGCCTGCCAATACGCGCTTGGCTGGAGATTGCAACAATCCAATTACATCGCCGATCAATTCGTTCTTCGTCTTGATCTGTGTTAGTGCATTGAGTGTAGTATCCCCTACAAATACATCGCCGTTGATAAATGCTGCTTTCAATTCAGGTTTTTCAACATTTCCCTTCTTTCGGAAGGAGCTGATGATCAAGGCCGGTTCCTTGGGGTTTTCAGAAAACATCAATGCAGTAACATTGTGCAAAGAGTCGTAGACACCTGCATATTTTTCTGCATCGAGGGATTCCAAGGCCTTGCGGATAAGTGTATTCTTAGCAACTTTCATTTCAACATTTTTGTCGAAACAAAATCTTCTAAGGTTGCTGATTTGCTCTACTGAAAGAGATTCTGTATTGGTGATATAGAAATTGTTATACTGTGCGAATTTCTCCTTTAGTACACCAATTACTTCGTTTTTTTCTTGCTTAGTCATTTCAAGCTTTTTTAAAATTTACAATGTTGCTCAATTAATGTACGAGCACTTTTGTGTCAATCGCGATAGAGGGACTCATGGTACTTGCCATGAAAACACTCTTCAAATAGGTTCCTTTCGCAGAAGATGGTTTTGCTTTGATGATGGCATTCAATAATTCCATACTGTTCTCAGCAATTTTTTCTGGAGCGAAACTAACGCGACCAATCGAAGCGTGAACGATACCAGCTTTGTCAACTTTAAAAGCAACTTTACCTGCTTTCACGTCTTTGATAGCTGCAGCAACGTCATTGGTAACGGTTCCTGTTTTGGGATTGGGCATGAGGTTACGTGGACCGAGCACTTTACCGAGCTTACCAATTTTTGGCATCACGGATGGAGTAGCAACAATCACGTCGATGTCTGTCCAACCACCTTCAATCTTGGTGATGTACTCATCCAATCCAACGAAGTCTGCACCGGCAGCTGTTGCTTCGGCTTCCTTATCGGGTGTGCAGAGTACCAATACTTTTTTGGTCTTACCGGTTCCATGGGGAAGCGTTACCGTTCCTCTAATGGCTTGATCCGCTTTCTTTGGATCTACACCCAAACGGATATGAAGGTCAACCGAACTATCGAATTTTGTAGTATTAACTTGCTTTACGAGTCCTGATGCTTCAGCGAGTGAATAAACTTTTTTATCATCCACTTTGCCTACAACAGCTTTTCTTTTTTTTGTGATTCCCATCTTAATTCAGATTTAAGGTGTGAACAATTAATTTTCCCAAGGGGCTTTACCTTCAACAGTAATACCCATGCTTCGTGCAGTACCAGCCACCATCTTCATGGCACTGTCCACTGTAAAGCAATTCAAGTCAGGCATCTTGTCTTTCGCAATCGCCTCTACTTGAGCCCAGGTTACCTTACCGACTTTTGAGCGGTTAGGTTCTTTGGAACCACTTTGAAGTTTGCTAGCCTCCAACAATTGAACTGCTGCAGGAGGAGTCTTGATAACGAAATCAAATGATTTGTCTGAGTAAACTGTAATGACAACAGGCAATACTTTACCCATTTTGTCTTGCGTCCTGGCATTGAACTGCTTACAGAACTCCATAATGTTGACACCTTTGGAACCAAGTGCTGGTCCAACAGGAGGTGCAGGGTTGGCTTGTCCGCCTTTGACCTGCAACTTTACATAGCCAGAAATTTCCTTAGCCATATTTTAGTTTTTTTTGGTGATAGCGTCCGGTCATTCATTGACAGGACTCCCAAATCCATTCAAAAAAAGAACTTTCGATTGGGGCGGCAAAGGTAAGGCAGATGAAAGAATTCACCAACTTTTTCAGATGCCTCTTTATCCCCCCATTCTGAGAGGGGCCTGATTCCCCGTGACCCGGAAAAGTATTGATGAAAATTTAATCGTCACATCGCTAGAGATGGAGTTTATAATGTAACTTAAAGCCACTTAACAAACTCAAACAAAAAAGTTCTTACAGATGGCAAAAGCAAAAAAATCCAAGAAAAAAGTGGCCAAGAAGGCCCCTGCTAAAAAACCCGTAAAAAAGGCAGCAAAAAAGAAGGCAGCTAAAAAAGCAACCAAGAAAGTTGTAAAGAAAAAGGCTGTTAAAAAATCAGCCAAGAAAGCCGCCCCCAAAAAAGTTGCAAAGAAAGCAGCAAAGAAAACTGTAAAAAAAGCAGCGAAATCAAGCAAGAAGGCTGCAAAGAAAAAAACAGCAAAGAAAGCAACTCCAAAAAAAGTTGTGAATAAAGCAGTAAAAAAGAGTCCCGCTAAAAAAACAGTGAAGCCAAAACCCGCTCCTGTAGCAATTCCTGCAGCGGTAGTGGTAGAAACTCCAACGACTCCTGCAGACACAGAACAAGGTTCCTTGTTCTAAAAAATCATTCAAACAAAAAAGGGAAGCATTGCTTCCCTTTTTTTATGCGATTCATTTCAATTAAGAAATTTTCTCCACCTGCATATAATTCAGTTCAACAGGTGTTGATCTGCCGAAAATTTTAACGGTCACTTTCAATTTCTTTTTCTCATCGTTCACTTCTTCTATTACGCCGTTGAAATCATTGAACGGTCCGTCTACGATCTTGATGGTTTCACCGATGATGAAAGGCTCGCTCATGGTCATTCCACCAGCGTCACTCATCTCATCAATTTTACCCAGCATTTTGTTTACTTCCGATTTTCTTAGTGCAATGGGATTTTCTTTACCGAGGAAGTGAATCACATTGGTGGTATTCTTGATAGCGGTGATGATATCGTCGTGCAATTTTCCACCTACGCATTCGATCATCACATAACCGGGATAGAAGTTACGCTCGCGCATAACCTTCTTGCCATTCTGCACTTTGTATACTTTTTCTACAGGAAGGAAAACCTGCTTGATGGCTTTGTCCCAGCCATTGCGCACGATGTCTTTATCTAGATACTCCTTTACTTTTTTCTCTTTTCCGGAGATAACGCGGAGTACGTACCACTTGGTTTCCTGTTGTGTTGTTATTTCTTCCATTACTTAAACAATGAATAAACGAATTTGAGTGCCGTACTGCTTCCAAGGTCTAGAACCCATACGATTGCAGTGATGACCAATGTTGCAACCAAAACAATCATGGTAGACTGTTGAAGTTGTTGCCAGTTCGGCCAGGTCACTTTCTCCATGAGCTCCTTGTAAGAGTCTCTGAAATATGTTTGGATCTTGTTCATGCGTTTTCTATTTATCTACAGAGGATAGTAAAGTTACCCAAAGTTTTTGTTTTGCACGGGCACTAGGATTCGAACCCAGATCAAAGGTTTTGGAGACCTCTATTCTACCATTGAACTATGCCCGTCTTTAAGAAGCAAAGTACCCGGATATGCTCCAGGTACTTTGCTAATGATTATAACTTTTGAGGTTAATCTCAGGCGAGGTCAACCGATAAAGTATTATTTAAGAATCTCTGTAACCTGTCCAGCTCCCACTGTACGGCCACCTTCGCGGATCGCGAACTTCAATCCTTTTTCCATGGCGATTGGTTGGATCAACTTCACTTTCAAGTTGATGTTATCACCAGGC
>JAURIR010000032.1 GCA_030832645.1 Chitinophagales bacterium
TCCAACATGCTTCCTTGTGCACCTTCGGCCAAGACTTTCTTACCAGCGGCTATTTTTTCGTTGATAAAATATTCTCCGTTGACAATTTTTAGTGAACGCATGAATTCAATGGCTTCAAAAAACTCTTCTTCCCACTCACTGATGTCTTCGTTGAATCCAAACGAATCCAATAAACGCTGGTGCTTGAGTCGGAGTTTTATGTATTGAGTAGTAAAGTTCTTGTCTAATAAATCACCTACTCGTAAACCATTTCTACCTGTTTTGTCCATGTATGCAGGACCGATTCCTTTGAGAGTAGAACCAATCTTTTCATTTCCCTTAGAAAGTTCGGAAGCCTTGTCCAGAGCTCTGTGTGTAGGAAGGATTAAATGGGTGCGTTCAGAAATAAATAGATTTTTTCTTCCGTCTACACCAAATGCTGCCACCTTATCGTATTCTTTTCGCAAGGTTACTGCATCTAACACTACACCGTTGCCTATTAAGTTGATTGTGTTTTCATGGAAAATCCCGGATGGAATTTGATGCAATACTATTTTTTCTCCTTTGATGTACAATGTATGTCCTGCATTCGGACCACCCTGAAATCTCGCAATGATGTCGTAATGTGGAGCAAAGAAATCGACGATTTTTCCCTTTCCTTCATCTCCCCATTGTAAGCCGAGCAAAACATCTACCATGATTTGAAGTGTTAAGTCGCGAATTTATGTCAATGATAGATAAGGCAGAAAAATAAATATCCTCAATTACGATTCTACATCGTAGCGATCTACCGACTGAATACCCGGCAATTGTTTGAGTTCCCCTATCAATTCGTCTAATTCTTCTTTGTCGTGCACATAAAGCCGGATATTGCCTTGAAAAATACCCTCCTTTGCTTCTACGGTAATGGCACTGATATTGATCTTCAATTCTCCAGAAATCAGATTGGTGATCTTATGAATAACTCCAACATCATCGAGTCCTGTGATATTGAGTCCAGTTAAAAATGAAATCTCCTTGTTCTTGGCCCATTTGGTCTTCACCACCCGGTGACCAAAACTGGAAAGCAGTTTGGTGGCGTTGGGGCAGGTGGTACGGTGAATGATCAACCCTTTTCCACTCGAAACAAAGCCAAATACATCATCTCCTGGAATAGGCTTGCAACAATTTGCCAGCGTATAAACGATTCGATCACTGCGCTCGCCGAAAATGACCAATTCCGTATCTTTTTTGGGCTCATTTTTTGGAGCACCCATCATGGATACCTCTTCTTGTTTTACTCTCTTGGGTTCCAACTTGTCGGCTCTCACCTCAAATTCACTCAACTCTTTTAAATCTATTTCTTTCAGAGCGATTCGGTAAAAGAGATCCAGGGGGGATGGTACTTTATAAAAATCTACCAGTACTTCAATATTGTATGGAGTGAGAGAGGCGCCTAGGGCATTGATCTTTTTTTCTGCGATGTGTTTTCCATCTTCTGCCACTTTTCGCTTTTCGTCTTTCACCACATCTTTGATTGCATTCTTTGATTTTGCAGTAACTACAAAATTCAGCCAATCTTCGTTGGGCTTTTGTTTGTTGGAAGTGATGATTTCAATTTGATCTCCACTGCGCAACACTTGGCTGATGGGGACGAGCTTGTGATTGACTTTTGCACCGATACATTTATAACCAATGGCACTGTGAATTGCAAATGCAAAATCCAATGCAGTAGAATTCACAGGTAGCATTTTCACGTCTCCCTTCGGAGTATACACGTAGATTTCTTCAGCAAGAAAAGAAGTCTTGAAATCTTGCAAGAAATCAATCGAGCTAATATCTTCTCCACCCAACGCTTCCTTGATTTGAGTAAACCATTTGTCGAATCGATCTTCCGCATCACCTCCTTCTTTGTACTTCCAGTGAGCAGCCAGTCCCTTCTCTGCAATTTCATTCATTCGCTTGGAACGGATTTGCACTTCTACCCATTTACCTTGCGGACCCATTACAGTAGTGTGCAAAGCTTCGTAACCATTGGATTTTGGATTACTCAACCAATCGCGCAATCTCTCTGGCGAAGGATTGTACATGTCGGCAATAATGGAATATACTTTCCAGCAACTCTCCTTTTCTGTTTCCTGTGGAGCATCAATAATAACCCTGATGGCAAATAAATCGTATACCTCTTCGAACGCTACATTTTTTTTCTTCATTTTATTCCAAATCGAATGAATCGATTTGGGTCTTCCATAGATTTCATAAACGAATCCGATTTTATCCAGCTTCTCTTTCACCGGTTTGATGAATTCGTTGATATAGCGAGATCGTTCTCTTTTAGTTTCGGCTAATTTCTGTGCTACTTCTCTGTAATGGTCTGGCTCCATGTATTTCATCGCCAGGTCTTCCATCTCGGTTTTGATATTATACAAACCCATCCTGTGAGCCAATGGTGCATATACATAAATGGTTTCCGAAGCGATTTTTAGTTGCTTCTCCCTTTTCATACAGTCGAGGGTGCGCATATTGTGCAGCCGATCTGCCAATTTGATCAAGATAACACGGGGATCATCTGTAAGTGTCAATAAAATTTTTCTGAAATTCTCAGCTTGCTGGGTGGTATTGTTGTCAACCACCGTTGCGATTTTCGTCAATCCATCGATAATCTTCGCCATTTCGTTTCCGAACTCCCGCTGGATATCTTCCAGGGTAATATCGGTGTCTTCTACAGTATCGTGCATCAAGGCGCAAATCGTTGATCTTACACCCAATCCGATTTCCTCCACACAGATCATTGCTACCGCAAGAGGGTGAAAAATATAGGGTTCGCCACTTTTACGGCGCATGGTTTTATGGGCATCCACCGACATTTCAAAGGCAGTACGAACCAACTGCTTGTCTCCGGTTTTCAATTTGGGCTTCAGTGCCCTCAGCAATGCCCTGTAACGTCTTACAATCTCCTTGTTCTCCTGTTCTTCCGAGAGTGTGTAAGGGCCGGTAATCATATCATTATCAAGGAGATTCATCTATATCAAATTTACTGAAAAAGCTTTGGAATGCCTTTAATTCAGTCAAAACTGTTACCTTTGCAACCCAGTTTGAAAAGAGCAGCTGCAAGCTTAAAAAAATTGCGGGTGTGGTGAAATTGGTAGACACGCCAGACTTAGGATCTGGTGCCGTGAGGCATGGGGGTTCGAGTCCCTCCACCCGCACTCTTTTCTATAATCAATATTAACATGGCAACTATCAGCAGGGAGCAGATTGCTCCACTTCACGAGAGAATCAAGGTAACGGTATCTCCAAGCGACTACAATCCTTCTTACGAATCAGCATTAAAGAAATACGCAAAAAGTGCTAACATCCCTGGGTTCAGAAAGGGCATGGTGCCAACAGGCGTTGTGAAAAAAATGTACGGCGCTGCAGTATTCACCGAAGAAGTGTTGCGCAACATTGAAAATGAATTGATGCAGTATTTGCAGAAAGGAAACATCTCCTACTTGGGACAACCCCTTCCAGAAGACAACAACGATCCTGCACAGATACTTTATACAGATCCGAAAGATTATACCTTCTCTTTTGAAATTGGATTGAAGCCTGAATTCGCAATTCCAGATATGGCAAAAGCGAAAACAACCTTGAACCTGGTGGAAGCTACCGATAAAATGGTAAAAGAAGAAGTTGAAAGATTTCAACAGCGCTTGGGCAAAATGACAGAACCTGAGACCGTTACAAACGAAGAAGATATTTTAAATGTATCCTTCCAAAAATCAGACGCAGCAGGCGTTGCAGAGGAAGGTGCAGAGAAGAAAGAAAACTCCCTACTCCTAAAATATTTTTCTTCTGCCACCCAAAAACAATTGATAGGAAAGAAAAAAGACGAGCAGATTGTTTTGCAAATTGGAAAGGCATTTGAAGACAAAGAAAGAGATTGGTTGGCAAAAGATTTGGGTCTCGACAAAGACAACAAAGAAGATATGAAACAACACTTTGTAATGCAGATTACAAAGATTGGCTTCGTTGAAAAAAGAACATTGAACGAGGAATTCTTCAAGGAGGCAATTCCTGCCAAAGAAATTAAAACAGAAGAAGAATTTAAAAGTGAAATAAAATCACAAATCGAAGGCTACTGGAAACACCAGGCACAACACTTATTGGAGCATGAAATTTTCCACATCTTGTCGGAAGAAACCAAGATGAGTTTCCCGGAAGATTTTTTGAAGAGATGGCTTTTAAAGAGCAGCGAAAAAGAACAAACACAAGAATCCATCGATAAAGAATTTCCCGCATTCCTCAACCAATTGCGTTGGACGCTTGTAAGCAACGAAATTGGAACGCAACAATCCCTCAATGTTAGTAGAGAGGAAATCATGGATAGCCTGCGCTCTCAACTCATGGGCTACTTTGGTTCTATGAACATGGGTGGCAACATGGATTGGCTGGATAGTTATGTAGAACGCATGATGAGCGACAAACAACAGGTGGAAAGCGCCTACCAACGTGTGTTCAGTTCAAAAGTCTTAGCCTGGGCAGCCTCTCAAGCCAAGCCAAAAGAAAAGAAAGTTACGCCGGAGGAATTCCAAAAACTTCAGGAAAAACACCAACACTGATCAGGTTAGAACTTGATTGTTAGGGGTTTATTAAAAAAATATAGTTTTTGCTAGACATTTTGTCTGCTTTCATATCAGGCATGCTATTTGGACTGTATTTGTATTAATTTGCTTAATTAAAAGCCTGAAAATCATGAATCTTGGTAAGGAATTTGAAAAGTTTGCGATAAAGGAAAGAGGAATTTCCAGCAATACCCTGCACGGGTATACCAATCATATGGTAACCAACCTCACGCCCAATATCATTGAGGAAAGACCCATGAATATTGCCGTGATGGATGTATACAGCCGATTGATGATGGACCGTATCATTTTCTTGGGATATCCCATTACAGATGAAGTAGCCAACATCATTACAGCACAATTGCTCTTCCTCGATTCCACCGATCGTACGAGAGATATCCAAATGTATATCAATAGCCCTGGTGGTTCTGTTTATTCAGGACTCGGCGTTTACGATACCATGCAGTACGTGAGTCCGGATGTTTCAACCATCTGCATCGGTGTGGCTGCCAGCATGGCTGCTGTATTGATGTGTGCTGGAACAGAAGGAAAACGTACCGCTTTAAAACACTCCCGCATCATGATGCACCAACCAAGTGCAGGAGCAGGCGGACAAGCAAGCGATATTGAAATCACCGTTTCTCAAGTGAGAAAGTTGAAGCAGGAACTCTACGAAGTAGTTGCGCAACACAGCGGACAACCCGTTGAAAGAATTGCAAAAGACTTTGATAGAGATTTTTGGATGACTGCACAAGAATCCAAAGAATATGGATTGGTAGACGAAGTGCTATTGCTCAACCCTAAAAAACAGAAGAAAGCATAAACCCTGTGAACATGAACATGTACAATCAACAAAATATCAGACTCGACGAAGAGCATGAACCATCTGAAAATGGAAACATGATGGAGAATATGCTTTCTGTTGCCAAATTCGATAAAAAATTCATTGAGCAACGCAAGGTGTTTCTATGGGGAGTGGTAGACGACAAATCTGCCAAAGACATCACCGCACGATTGATGTACCTGGATGCAGTAGATCCCGGAAAAGAAATCAAATTCTACATCAATTCTCCCGGCGGAGTAGTAACCAGCGGCATGGTCATTTACGATACCATGCAAATGATCAAATCACCTGTTTCTACCATTTGCATGGGGATGGCAGCCTCCATGGGTTCTATCCTGTTGAGCGGTGGAAAAAAAGGTAAACGATACATCTACCCGCACGGCGAAGTAATGATCCATCAACCTTCTGGTGGCGGCCAGGGTACTTCTGCAGATTTAGAAATCATGGCAGAACAAATCAGAAAAATCAAAGAACTCGGTGCCAAAATATTAGCCGATAACTGCGGTCAAACATTCGATAAAGTGATGAAGGACTTTGACAGAGATTATTGGATGAATGCGGAAGAATCCATCAAATACGGAATCGTAGATGGGTTGGTAAAATCTATTTAAACTTATTCAAGCAAGCGATGGCCAAAACAACACTGCATTGTTCCTTCTGTGGCAAAAACCGCGATGAGGTAAAAATCCTGATTGCAGGACAAGAAGGCCATATCTGTGAAGCATGTGTTGATCATGCCAAGGAAATCGTCTTTCAAGAAGTTGAGTCAAAAAGAGAAGGTAAATCCGATTTTAAGTTAACAGTAAAAAAACCTGTTGAATTAAAAAAACACCTGGATGAATATGTAATCGGTCAAGACGAAGCAAAGAAAATATTATCGGTCGCTGTTTATAATCACTATAAGAGACTGAATCAACCCTCCAATTTTGGTAAAGCATCGAAAAAGCAAGACAAATACGATGAAGTTGAAATCGAAAAGAGCAACGTCATCATGGTGGGTGAAACAGGTACCGGCAAAACGTTGCTGGCAAAAACAATAGCCAAACTTTTGAATGTTCCTTTTGCGATTGTAGATGCCACTGTTTTTACGGAGGCTGGTTATGTAGGAGAAGACGTAGAAAGTATCTTAACAAGGTTACTACAAGTATGTAATTACGATATAACAGCTGCCGAAAGTGGCATCGTTTATATTGATGAAATAGATAAAATAGCCAGAAAAAACGATAACCCCTCTATCACCCGAGATGTAAGCGGAGAAGGTGTTCAACAAGGTTTGTTGAAATTATTAGAAGGAACAGACGTATTGGTTCCGCCTCAGGGTGGAAGGAAACACCCCGACCAAAAACTGATCAAAGTCAACACACAAAATATCCTTTTCATTTGCGGCGGTGCATTCGACGGCATCGATAAAGTTATTGCCAGAAGAGTCAATACCAATGCGATAGGCTTCAACGTAAATAAGGGCGTTCAGGATGAAATGAAAAACAACCTCTTGAAATTTGTGAATGCACAAGACCTGAAATCCTTCGGTCTTATTCCTGAATTATTAGGAAGACTCCCTGTAGTAACTTACCTGGATCCGTTGGATAAAACCACATTGAGATCCATTTTGAGTGAACCCAAAAATGCATTGATCAAACAATACTCTAAGCTTTTTGATCTGGAAGGCATTGAATTGAATATCGAAGAAGAAGTATTGGAATTTATGGTTGAAAAAGCCATGGAATATAAATTAGGAGCAAGGGGGTTGCGTTCGATTTGTGAAAGTATTCTCACTGATGCCATGTTTGAATTACCTTCTTCCAATAAAAAAGAGTTTACACTTACTCTTGAATATGCCACAAAAAAATTCGAGCACACTAAAATGAACATTCTTAAAGTGGCGTAAGAATGAAAGAGTTAATTGATCAATTGCAGAAAGAAGGAAAGCTCACAGAACAACAAGCATTCGATGCAATTCGCATCATCAAAGACTTCGCGAAAAAGAAATTGCCTGTTTTTGCAGGCGCGATCGATAAACTATTCGATAAATACAAACCTAAAGAAGAGGAAGATTTTCTCGATTAATAGCTGAAATCCAGATAGGGCAAGACTTTTAGAATTTCCTCTCTACTCAAGCTGCCAATTTCAAACAATACTTCAGATTCTAGCATTCTTTCGTGCGCTTTTATGTAGGCTGCTAAGGACTTGGCGAAAAGATGATGAATGTAAGGATGTTTTCTAAGTGATGCGTAGTCAGCACGATTGACTTGAATTTTCAAGGGGCGAAAATTTGCACTAACCTTCAATTGTCCTTTACATTTCAAGTAGTTACTATCTGTCATCCCATACACTTCTTTGAGTTGTTGAACATCGATGTATCCTCCCAGCTTATCACGGTATTTAATAATACGAGCGGATAGTTTCTCTCCAATACCAGGCAATTGTTCCAAGTCGTCACTGTCGGCCGTATTGATATCCAATACAGCTCTTGAAACAATAACGGGCGAAGAAACTGGATAGTATTTTGAAGCGACTATTTTACTTCTTCTTCCTGTATCGCTGATCCTATAGGGAGTCAGTTGTTCTCGTTGGATTAAAATTTTTTCCAAACTATCGATTTCAACAACAGTAATCTGTAAAGGGATCAGCGGATCGTTTGCGGAAGAGAAAACACTTGGAAGCAACCAGATCAACATGATTAAACTGCTCAAAAGGTAAATTCCCAATCGTTCTTTTCTAGTAAAGCGAAACCAAACTTGAACATGTTTTTTCCAATACATGCAGTAAAAATCACAACAATGGAAAAGCAAAAAAATGGGAAACCAACGGTAGAATCAAGTATTATTCACCCGAAGCTTCAAACCGTCGTAAGCAAAGTACATGCCTCGAGGCAGCTCTTCGGAGACAGTTTCGTGCAAACCCATTTGGTGACTGATATGGGTAAAATAGGTTTGCTCTGCATTCAATGAAGCGGCTATTTCAATGGCTTCTTCCAAATTGAAATGAGACAAATGTTTTTCTTTTCTCAGTGCATTGAGCACCAGTGTGGTAGATCCTTCCACGACTTTTCGAGCCTTTGCGTCAATCGAATTGGCATCGGTTATATAGGTAAAATCTGCAAATCGGAAAGCAGTAACGTCCATGTTCATATGCTTTACGCTGAACGGCTGAAAACAGATGTCTCCCACAACAAAAGGTTGATCGTCGATGATACGAAGATCGATTTCAGGAATTCCTGGATATTTAAATTCCGCAAAGGCATAATAGAAGTCTCTTCTAAGTGCATCTGCAGTTTCCTGGTTGGCAAATATGGGAATGGATTTTTGAGAGAAAAAATTAAATGCTCTGATGTCATCTAGTCCTGCGATATGATCTTTATGAGAATGTGTGAATACTACTGCATCCAAATGGCTTACGTCTGAACGCAACATCTGGGTTCGAAAATCTGGTGTAGTATCGATCACAACAGTTGTGGTGGCAGATTGAACGAGAGCGCTGCTTCTGAGTCGTTTGTCTTTTTCATTGTTCGATTTACACACCGCACACTTGCAAGCAATCATCGGTACACCACCGCTGGTACCCGTTCCTAAAAATTCAACAGTAATAGACAAAATATGAAGATTCTAAAGAAATAAAATTAAGCAGCGTGGGAATCAAATTCTGATTTCATGGTCACTTCCGCATATAATTTTTTGCTCTCTTCGGTAAGATAATCCGAATTGATTTCAAGGGAGGGAATCAAATCAATCAAAGTATTGATGCGCCCCTCGATCTGTAAAAACTTATTTAAAACAACTACTTTTTTAGATTCTAAAATGCAGTATCCACTCTGAAATGTTCCTCTTTCGTATCGAAGAATGTAACCGGCTTCGTCAACAATTTTTTCCAACTTTTCCAATGTAGATGGAGTGAATTTCAATTTCATATCCCACGTTTAAGCAAATGTAGGAAATGAGAGAAGGAAACCTCCTAACACAACTTACTAATTGTGAACATTTTAAAGAGGAATTGTGAATAATCAATTTTGATTCATTTGTTTACCAACCTTACAACTGGTACAATCATTTCTTCCATAGATACACCACCGTGCTGAAAACTGTTTTTATACAGCTGTACAAAATGATTGTAGTTAGTGGGGTAACAGAAAAAGTCTTTTCGCCCAGAAAAAATAAACGATGAGCTGATGTTGGACTTGGGAAGCCCCGCCTGATGAGGATCTTTGAATGATATGACTTCCCGCAGATCCACATCCAAGTTCTTTCCGTTTTTGTAACGGAGGTTGGCAGTGGTCTGTTTGTCTGCAATTACTTTAAGCGGATTTTTGACTTGTAAACTTCCATGATCGGTAGAGATAATAACTGTGCATTTCTTATCTGCAAGTTTCTTCAGTACTTGGTACAAAGGCGAGTGTATAAACCATGTTTTTGTAAGACTTCTATACGCCTTTTCGTCGGCCGCTAATTCCTTGAGCACATCCATACCGGTTCGGGCATGACTCATCATATCAACAAAATTATATACCACGATGGATAAAGGATGGTAGAGCAAATCGCTGGTATTTTCGGCCAACTTCACTGCCTCTTGGTGTGAAAGAATTTTGTGATAGTTGAATTTCAAATCATTTTTTTTCAATGATTGCAATTGCGCTTTGAAAAAATCAACCTCGTGATTGTTTTTGCCTTCTTCGTCGTCGTCTTTTTTCCAAAACGAGGGAAACTTCTGTTCGATGTCCAAAGGAAGCATCCCTGCAAACAATGCATTTCTACAATAATGAGTAGCGGTTGGTAAAATAGAATAAAAACAATCGTCTTCTTGAATTCTAAAAAGTTCGCTCACCATGGGTTCTATTGCCTTCCATTGATCCAATCGAAAATTATCAATCAACACCCATACCAAAGTTTCCTCTTCTTTTAGGTGAGGAAGGATTTTTCGTTTGAAAAAATCATGACTCATCACAGGCAACTTTTCGTCCAGTTGACGAATCCACGATGTATAATTTTTAGAAATAAATTTAAAAAATGCGGCATCCGCTTCTTTCTTCTGTTGTAGAAGCATTTCCATCATTTCAGTTGTGTCGCTTTTTTCCATTTCCAATTCCCAATAAACAAGCTGACGATAGATCTGAACCCAGCTCTCGTGATCAGGTTGATCATTTAATGCGTCGAGCATGGTTTGGAATTGTTGCTGATAACTTGAGGTGATTTTTTCGGATACCAGTCGTTTATTGTCCAGGTTCTTTTTCAACGTCAATAGCACCTGGTTGGGATGAACGGGTTTTATTAAATAATCAGTGATTTGAGAGCCAATGGCTTCTTCCATTAAACTCTCTGTTTCATTTTTGGTAACCAATACAACGGGTACGTGAGGATGAATTTGTCTGATCCGTTGCAAGGTTTCCAATCCTGTCATACCCGGCATGGATTCATCGATCAAGATACAATCCACCAAATGAGCATTCAAATAGTCAATCGCATCAAATCCATTGGTCATGGTAACGACCTCATACCCCTTCATCTCAAGGAAAAGCTTATGCGCCTCCAAGATTTCAATTTCATCGTCTACCCATAAAACAGTTGCCAATCGCATGAGGTTGATTTCGAGAAAAAAACAATAAAGTTGTCGGTTAAAGTTAGTGAATAGCTTTTGAGGTAAGTACCTTTGCAACGGTTTCAATGAAAATTAACAATTACGCAAACATGGCTTTCAGGAAATTCATCAACGACCCAGTACACGGATTTATCACCATCAATGATCCATTGATTTATGAGATCATTTCTCATCCATGGGTGCAAAGATTGAGAAGAATCAATCAAATGGCGATGTCGTATTTGGTCTATCCAGGAGCAGTGCATTCCAGACTGCATCATGCCCTGGGAGCTTATCATTTGATGGGAAATGCCTTGCATGAACTGAAACAAAAAGGAATTGAATTCACAGATCAAGAGGAGCAAGCAGCCAAAATTGCTATCCTGTTGCATGACGTAGGTCATGGTCCTTTTTCACATGCATTGGAATCCATTTTGGTAAAGGATCTAAAACACGAAGTGATCTCGTTAATGATCATGGAATCACTGAATCAACAGTTCGATGGAAAATTGAAAATGGCCATTGATATTTTTAAGGGAACCTATCCCAAGAAATTTTTACATCAACTCATCAGCGGTCAGCTGGATGTAGACAGAATGGACTATCTCACAAGAGACAGTTTTTTCTCCGGAGTGATTGAGGGAACCATAGGATGTGACAGAATCCTAAAGATGCTAACGGTACATCAAGGAGAATTGATGGTGGAAGAGAAAGGCATTTACTCTATTGAAAATTTTTTGGTAGCAAGAAGATTGATGTATTGGCAGGTATACCAACACAAAACAGTCTTGAGTGCAGAAATGACATTGGTCAAGATTTTAGAGAGGGCACTGTGGTTGCACAACAACGGAGATAATGCGATTTCTACAAATAATACTATCAGCAATTTACTTTTTAGTAAAAACAGAAAATTTGATCATTCTTTTTTAGAGATGTTTTGTTCGCTAGACGACAGCGATGTTTTGTGTGAAATAAAAAGATGGAGATTCCATAGCGATAAAGTCATTTCAATCTTATCAGAAGCTCTTTTAAACAGAAACCTGTTGAAGCTGAGAATTCAAAATGAACCCATCACAGAGCAAGAACTTCTTGAAAAAAGGATGGAAGTATCTGCAGAACTGGATTTGAGCATGGAGGATACTAATTTCTTTGTATTCACTGGAATTGCCGAGAACAGTCTTTACAACCCCAACGAGGAAAAAATAAATATTCTTTACAGAGATGGAACCGTGCGGGATATTTCTCAAGTTGATTCACCGCTCATCCATCAGCATATTTCACAGTCGGTAAAAAAATTTTACATTTCTTGTAACAAAACGCAAAAAAAACAGTCATAGGTTTGCATACCTTCCGAAAAATACCTGATTTCAAGCATAAAGTATCTTATCTATGAAATTTACGGCGTCACAAATTGCCATACATATCAATGGCAAAGTAGAAGGAGATGATTCGGTATCTGTAAATGGATTTTCCAAAATCGAGGAAGGAAAGAATGGCGATATCAGTTTTTTAGCCAATCCAAAATACGAGGATCATCTTTACACTACCAAAGCTTCGATTGTTGTTGTATCTCATGTCCTAGAGTTAAGAGAACCCGTCCAGTCCACACTGATAAGGGTTAGTGACCCCTATGCAAGTTTTGCCAAACTCATGCGCTTCTACCAAAATTCCCTCTCCACCAATCTAGTGGGAATTGAACAGCCCTCCTTTATTCATCCAACCGCCAAATTGGGGAAAGACGTATACATAGCTGCGTTTTCATATGTAGGAGAAAACGTTGTAATCGGAGATAACGTAAAGATATACCCCCATTGCTATCTTGGCAATGAGGTGAAAGTGGGTAATTCCACCACCTTTTTTGCAGGAGTAAAAATCTACAATCACTGTGTCGTTGGTAATGAGGTATTGATTCATGCAGGGACTGTAATTGGCAGTGACGGATTTGGATTCGCTCCACAATCCAATGGCAGTTATAAAAAGGTGCCTCAATTGGGAAATGTAGTAGTGGAAGACTGCGTAGAAATTGGAGCAAATGTTTGCATCGACAGAGCAACTATGGGATCAACCATTATTAGAAAAGGAACGAAACTTGATAATCTTGTACAAATTGCCCACAACGTAGAAGTTGGCGATAACACAGTAGTCGCGGCACAAGCAGGAATAAGCGGAAGCACCAAAATTGGCAAGCAGGTAACCATAGGTGGTCAGGCCGGCATTGTTGGTCATATTCATATTGCAGACGGCACGAAAATTAATGGCCAAAGCGGGGTATCGAAAAGCATTCGTCGAGAAAATACCATCGTTACAGGTAGTCCGGCATTTGATTTCAGCTCTTCCATGAGAGCACAGGCAGTTTATAGAAAACTCCCTGAGCTAGATAAAAAAATCAAAGAGCTTGAAAGTCTATTGGAGATTCTTCACAGAGAAAGAGAGGAACTTTCTTCATAAATATTGATTTTCAATACTTTACATTGAACAACCACCAACAAAAAATGGATTATCTTTGCACGTAAATAAAACTGCAAACGTGAAAGATTTCAATCCTAACAAGCAGCATACCCTTCAACAAGAGATTTGCATTTCTGGCACCGGGCTTCATACCGGAGCAACAGTAAATATGGTCCTAAAACCTGCAGATGCAGGGTTTGGTTACCAGTTCAAGAGAGCAGATTTACCCGACCAACCCCTCATAAAGGCAGATTGTGATTTAGTGGTAGATACTGTTCGCGGAACCACCTTGGAATTCAATGGAGCAAGAGTAAGTACCGTAGAACATATTTTAGCTGCATTGGTTGGAATGAGTATCGATAACTGCCTTATAGAAGTGGACGGTCCGGAAATCCCTATCATGGATGGTAGCTCTGCACAATTCGTAAATGAAATTGAAAAAGCAGGCCGGAAAGAACAAAGCGAAAACAAAGATTGGTACACTATTGACTCGAATGTGATTTACGTGGACGAGGAAAAGGGTATCGAGCTGAAAGCAAGTCCGGCTGTGGACTACCATATTACCGCCCTAATTGATTTCAACAGCGAGGTATTGGGCACCCAACACGCTTCGCTTAAAAGAATAAGTGATTTCAAAGATCAAATTGCCCCAAGCAGAACATTTTGTTTTTTGCACGAACTCGAAACCTTGCTATCAAATAATTTGATCAAAGGCGGAGACGTAAACAATGCCATTGTGGTAGTGGAGAAACCACTTACCGATGAAGTAAAGAAAAAACTTGGCAAGGCTTTCAAAAATTTAAATTTTGATGTAACAAGCAAGGGCTATTTGAACAACCTCGATCTGAGGTATGCCAATGAGCCTGCCAGGCACAAGCTACTGGATATCGTAGGTGATTTGGCATTGGTTGGGTATCCTATCAAGGGGCATATCATCGCTAACAGACCCGGTCATTATTCGAATGTAGAATTTGCAAAAAAGATTAAGCAACATATCAAGAAGAACAAGGCATTAAAAAATATTCCTACCTACGATCCCAACAAGCCTCCCTTGTATGGTATCCAGGAGATCGAAAAAAAATTACCCCATCGCTATCCGTTTTTGTTGGTTGATAAAATCATCGAATTGTCCGACAACCACATTGTGGGTGTAAAAAATGTAACGTTCAATGAACCCTTCTTTGCAGGCCACTTTCCAGGAAATCCTATCATGCCCGGAGTACTGCAAATCGAGGCACTGGCGCAAGCTGGCGGCATACTTGCCATCCATTGTCTGCCTCCCGGAGAATACGATACGTATTTTCTAAAGATCGATAATTGTAAGTTTAAAATGAAAGTAGTGCCAGGAGATACTCTGGTATTTAAACTTGAATTACTGGGTCCTATTCGAAGAGGGATTTGTGAAATGATTGGAACGGTATTTGTAGGAAATAAAATTGCAGCAGAAGCCACCCTGATGGCACAATTGGTTAAAAGAGAAAATAATTAATGTCCGTTTCAATGATTCATCCGCACACTGTTATTCACCCCAATGCAACCATTGGAGAGAACGTTCAGGTGGATGCCTTCACTTCCATCGCCGAAGATGTTATCATTGGTGAGGGAACATGGATTGGCAGCAACGTAACCATCATGAACGGTGCCAGGATTGGAAAGTATTGTAAGATTTTTCACGGAGCGATTATCTCTGCGCCTCCTGCCGACTTAAAATTCGACGGAGAGCAAACAACTGCAGAAATCGGAGACCACACCACCATCAGAGAATTTGTTTCTATTCATCGTGGAACAAAGGATAAGATGAAAACGGTCATTGGTAGCCATTGCCTGATCATGGCATATTGCCATGTGGCACACGATTGCATTTTAGGAGATCACTGCATCATGAGCAATAGTACTCAGCTGGCAGGGCATGTTACCGTAGGAAATTATGCCATCATTTCAGGGATGTGTGGAGTAAACCAATTTGTTCGTATTGGTGATCATGCATACATCGGTGGATTTACTACCGTCAGAAAAGATGTCCCCCCATATGTACGAGCAGGAAATATACCCGCAGGATTCTCTGGCGTCAATTCTGTGGGACTAAGAAGAAGAGGATACTCCTCCGAAACCATTAACCAAATTTTAGACATCTTCAGGCTTTTATTCAACAGCCGATTAAATGTCAGCCAGGCATTGGAAAAAATACAATCAGAAATTCCTGATTCATCAGAGAAAAAAGAAATTGTCGACTTCATAAAGGAAAGTCAGCGAGGAATTATAAGAGGTGCCTCAAAAAATATTACCGATGCAGATCAAGGTGAATAACGCCGGAAAAAGATTTAACAGGGATTGGATTTTTCGGAATCTCCATTACAGCTTCTCCGTCAACCATAAGTACGCAATCACCGGTCATAATGGTTCCGGGAAATCAACACTTTTACAATGCATTGCAGGATCCTCCTACTTATCGGAAGGTGATATCTTTTTTGAATCCGATTCAACTATTCTTCCTTCAGAAAAACAATTTGAACAAGTATCCATTTGTGCCCCTTACTTGGAACTGATAGAAGAAATGTCGGCAATCGAATTCTTTAACTATCATCACAGTTTCAAACCATTCACAGATAATCTTTCTGCAAATGAAATTGTAGAAAAAATAGGTTTGAGCAAACACGCTAATAAACAAATCCGCTACTACAGCAGCGGCATGAAACAACGCATCAAATTGGCCCAGGCATTCTTCAGCAATACACCCATCCTTTTATTGGATGAACCCTGCACAAACTTGGATCAGGCTGGAGTAGAACTCTATCACCGACTCCTGGAGGATCATTGCAAGGACCGGATTTTAATTGTATGCAGCAACGATCCTATGGAGTATTCCAGTTGTTCAGAAACCATTCAATTGGGTGTCTAAAAAAGGAGTAATTTCGCCCAAAATTCATCAAATGTTGCAAGACCAATTGGTTTTTGACCTCCTAAAAAAGGAATTGAAAAGACAAAGAGAGGGAATCGAGCTCATCGCATCTGAAAACTTTACATCCTACCAAGTTATGCAGGCCATGGGGTCTGTTGCTACCAATAAATATGCAGAGGGTTATCCAGGAAAAAGATATTATGGAGGATGCGAGGTTGTAGACGAGATAGAACAACTAGCAATTGATCGCTTAAAACAAGTTTTCAACGCCTCCTGGGCGAATGTTCAACCACACAGCGGCGCGCAAGCAAATACAGCTGTATTCTTGGCCTGCTTGAAACCAGGTGATAAAATCTTGGGGTTGGACCTCAGTATGGGCGGGCATTTAACACATGGAAGTCCAGCGAATTTCAGTGGTAAAATTTACCAGGCCTTCTTTTATGGTGTAGATAAAGAGACAGGATTGGTGAACTACAACCAACTCGAAGAAGTTGCAAGAAAAGAAAAACCTAAAATGATCATCTGTGGTGCCTCTGCTTACAGCAGGGATTGGGATTACAAACGCATACGTGCAGTTGCGGATGAAATTGGTGCACTTGTACTTGCAGATATTGCACATCCTGCCGGATTGATTGCAGCTGGATTGTTGAATGATCCATTCGACCATTGCCACATCGTAACGTCTACCACTCACAAAACATTGAGAGGACCAAGAGGTGGGGTGATAATGATGAGAAATGATTTTGATAATCCGTTTGGAATAAAAGATCCAAAGGGCAATACCAGGGCAATGAGCTCTTTGCTCGACTTGGCCGTATTTCCTGGAATGCAAGGCGGGCCGTTGGAGCACGTCATTGCAGCAAAAGCTATCGCATTTGGTGAGATTTTAGATCCCTCCTTCAAGGTATATCAGCAACACGTAAAAGAAAATGCTCAAAAAATGGCTGCCTGTTTTGTTGAGAAAGGATACCACTTGATCAGTGGAGGCACAGAGAACCATCTGATGCTGATCGACTTGAGAAATAAAAATATCACGGGAAAGAAGGCCCAAGAAACACTCGATAAAGCACATATCACGTTAAATAAAAATTCAGTTCCTTTCGACGACAAGAGCCCATTTGTAACTTCAGGCATGCGTATTGGAGTACCTGCAATCACTACACGGGGATTGAAAGCTGGGCACATGCAAAAGGTTGTTGATATGATTGACAAAGTATTAATGAATGCAGACGACGAACATGTAATCGCAGCCGTTAAGGAAGAAGTGAAGTCGTTTATGGAACAATTTCCCCTGTATCCGGAATTGAACTAATAAAGAAACAATGATTCAGCGTATACAATCTCTCTGGTTACTACTGAGCACTCTATGTGCAGCCATCACCTGGTTGGTGCCCACCTTTGCAGGAACCTCAGGGGATGGAAGCATGAAAATATTTTCCATTCGCGAAAGTGTTATCCTGCTTTTTTTGATTGTCTTTATTTCTGCCATCAGCTTTGTAAATATTTTTTTATTCAACAACAGAAGAAGACAGAAAATGATTGTTTGGATTACTGTTGCGGCAACAATTATTTTTATTGTTGCACAATATCTAATTGTGCAACAATTTAAAGTGAGCTTTCAAATTCCTCAGGGAAATTGGGAAATCAGCGCCATCCTTCCAATCTTCATTATACTCTTTCAGGTATTTGCCTTTATGGGCATCAGAAAAGACGAACAATTGATAAATAGTGCAGATAGAATGAGGTAATCAGTCCTCTTCTGAGTAGGTACGTTTCAGTTTTAATGATTTTACCGGGGCCACTACCAATGGAAATTTCTCTACAGTAACATTACTGGCGTCCAACCCAAAACCTCTTTCTTCTGACAAAGAAATCTCCTTGAGCCAGAAATAAAGTTTCATTACGACCCGCTCCCAGAAAGGCAATTCATTATCCTGACTTAAAAACTTTTCAGAAACCACAAACTCAAAGTCGCCTGTGATATTGTTTCGCTGAAGGCTTTCGTACCTGGAAACAATATTCACCTCCTTATTGGCTACCATGTCTTCAACCACTTTTCGGAACATCAAATTTATTTTGGGTTGCACACGGAAACCGAGCTTGAACTCTACTCGAATGACTTCGTTCGGAATGATGGTCTGTACCTCGTATTCACAGGTATAAGGATTATCGACTGTATCCACGTGCACAAACCAGTAAATATCTGCACGTTTTGGTTTTTTATTGAGAATGGAATGGATAACCTTGTATTCAATTTCTTTGGGATTGTTCGCACTGCTCAGGTACACCAAATGGGTTGCATACTTGTTGATAGACTGGTCGTTACTGAGTTCCTGCAGCAAAGGCAAGTAGTTTTCCAATCGTGCAAATTCTACGTAACGGTTTTTGATTTTTCTCGATTTGAACCATATGTACATCACCAAGAAAAGCAATCCCCCCACAATGAACATCACATAACCGCCGTGAGAGAATTTATCGAGGTTGGCAATCAAGAAAGACAATTCAATTGTCAGGTACACAATCAAATAAACATAGATCCATATTGATTGCACCCTGTGTAAAACAAGGTAATTGGCAAAAAGTATGGAGGTCGATATCATGCAAAGCGTGATGGCAAGTCCATACGCTCCTTCCATATTTCCTGAATTCTTGAAGAACAATACTATACCGCAACATCCCACAAAAAGCAATCCATTGATAGCAGGTATAAATAATTGACCCCTTTCCTCTGTAGGATAATTGATTTTTAATTTAGGCCATAGATTCAGGCGAATCGCTTCACTGATTAGGGTAAAAGATCCGCTGATCAAAGCCTGGCTGGCAATAATGGCTGCGGCAGTGGCAATGATGATACCAATCAATAAAAATTTGGTGGGCATCATGGCAAAAAATGGATTCTCAAGAGGAAGTGCATTTGGATGTGTTGCCAAAAAGCCACTTGATTTCAATAATGATTCATTGGCAAATAATTTGCCTTGCTGTCCGAGCAAATATGCCCCTTGTCCGAGATAATTAAGGATCAAACAAATCTTTACACCCAGCCACGAAGCTCGGATGTTGTTTTTACCGCAATGGCCCATGTCCGAGTATAGCGCCTCGGCTCCTGTAGTACATAGAAATATTGCTCCCAGAATCCAAAAACCTTTGGGATAATTGACCAAGAGATTGATGGCATAATGAGGACTGAATGCGTTTAAAACATGCCAATTCCCAGACAGATTGATGACCCCCAGAATAGCCAACATAGAAAACCATATCAACATGATAGGACCAAACATCCTTCCAATAGAAACGGTTCCAAATTGCTGCATGAAAAAGAGAAATACCATGATGCCGAGTACGATGTATACAATTTGCATCTCGGTGATATCGGCAAATCGTTGGATTTGCTTCAAACCTTCAATGGAAGAGGTAACCGAAATCGGTGGAGTAATCATACCGTCTGCAAGCAATGCAGCACCTCCGATCATGGCAGGAGCCACCAGCCATTTCCTCCTTCTTCGAACCAAAGTATACAACGAAAAAATTCCTCCTTCACCCCTATTGTCTGCACGAAGCGTAAGCACTACATATTTAAGGGTTGTCTGCAAAGTGAGGGTCCAGATGATACATGAAATACCCCCTAAAATAAGGTCATCACTGATTATTTTACCATTGATGATGGCACTGAATACGTAAAGCGGGGAAGTGCCAATATCGCCATAAATGATTCCAAGCGCAATAAGTAACCCGGCGGCTGTTACTTTGTTAAGTTGTTTACTCACAATGAGGTTAGGTTAATTGCCAAAGGCTTAACAAAGTTATAGGTATTCTGCATTGAATCTCCTCTTGGTTAAAAAAATAATAAAATCGAAATCGGAGCTAAACAGTACCTTTTTCTAAAAGTCTTAAGAAAGTGTTTGCACAGCTTCACCTAATTTTATAGCGTATGAAAAAGGGAAAAAACATATGGATCCTGGCAGTCGGACTGATCTTTCTTCTATCGGTTGCCCAGGCACAGAAAATAGATTACTCATTGGTAGACAAAGATGATTTTAAAGAAATGTCCTTTGAAATAATTGGAAAACTCAATGGAAACATTCT
>JAURIR010000033.1 GCA_030832645.1 Chitinophagales bacterium
CTGCTCCTTCAAAAGGATTGGGGTACGCCATAACTGCTGGCTTGTTGGCTAGGTTTTGAACATTGACAGCTGCTGCTTGTTCAATGCTTTCCATTGGCAAACGACTGGAAGTTGTAGAAACGCTTGAACAGTATACGACTGTATCTGAATACCACCCTACTCTACAACCATCGAATGCATTGTTCACGAGGTCAACAGCTCCAGCTACATCACTGTAACTCAAGCCAGCAGGAAGACTACCCGCCAATGCATTGTTCGCTAATTTCAATAGAGATGCAATGGTATTGTTTTCACCTAACGCATTCACCACTTTAGAACTGAATTTGTAAGAATGATACGCACATTCTTTCAATTCTGTTCCAGCACATGATACTTTGTCCTGTGTCATTAAGTACTTATCTGCTCTTACCTTAAACGAATCCAATTCACTGTTGATTCGGATGTTGAAGGCAAGTGTGATAGTCTGCGACAACAATACATTGTTGATTTTGCCATTTTTCAACATTGCAGGTGGTAATTTAGAAGGAGTTCTGTTGCCGGTATAGGCCAACATTCCTGCGGGTCCACCTCCGGGTAATATTGAAATAACAGTATCCACAGAATTGTACGCAATGGTAAATGTTCTGTTCAATCCTGCATTGCCTAAAACGATTGAACCTTTACTCAATGCGAGTTGCATCAACCCTTTGGTAGTGTAGGTTACACCTTCAGCGCATGATTTGCCACCGACATTACCATAATATCCCTGCGTATAGGTACAGAATGCCTGACCACATCTTTCCACAGTTACATATGCTGTGTCTTTACCAACACAACCATTACCATTTGTATACGTATAATACACTGGGTATACTCCGGCTGCTTCCTTCATGAAACTTGACCCAGTTACTCCAGATCCAGACCATACTCCACCAGATGGAGAAGCAGTCAACTCAACAGATATACCAGCACAAACTTTCTTATCATCTGCATTCACCACGACTGGATCGGGCTGATTGACTACAAAAGTTTCTTTCGCACTACATCCGTTGTTATCGGTAACTGTTACGGTATAGGTTCCCGCAGCAAGTCCACTTATATCTTCTGTGGTTTTACCATTCGACCATGCAAAGGAATAAGAGACTGTTCCGCCAGATACAGTGATATCAATACTTCCAGAAGAATCTTTGAAGCATTTCAAATCTGTAACACTACCAGAAACTGAAAGTTTTTCAGCTGGTTCCTTGATTTCAAATGTATCTCTGAGAACACACTGATTAGCATCTGTGATCAATACATCATAAATACCTGCTACTTTACCACTGATGTCTTCTGTTGTTTCACCACTGGACCAACTGAATTGATAAGCAGGTGTTCCGCCAGATACAGTGATATCTATTGATCCGGTTTTATCGCCTTTACATAATACGTCAGTGATCTTTTCTCTGAGAGACAGTCCAGACGAAGGTTGAACAATTTCAATTGAATCTTTCTGAGTACAACCCTTATCATCGGTTACAAGCACAACATAGCGTCCCGCTTTAAGTTTAGATAGATCTTCTGTTGTTTCACCGTTTGACCATTTATAATCATAAGGTTTTGTTCCTCCGGTAACAGTAAGATCGATTGATCCAGTTGAATCGCCGTAACACAATACATCAACTTGCTTTAATGAAAGTGCCAATTTTGCTTCAGGTTGTTTCACTTCAAATGTGTCTTTCAAGAAACACAAATTAGCATCCGTTACAGTTACACTGTAAATACCCGCAGCTATATTCGATAAATCTTCTGTCGTTGCACCGTTAGACCAAGAATAAGTATAACTAGAGGTTCCTCCAGACACAGTTAAATCAATTCCACCAGTTGCTATACCGAAGCAATCCAACTCCTTAATGGTAGCCTTTATTGAAAGACCTGAAGCTGGTTGGATAATTTCTACTGTATCTTTTTTAATACATCCAGAACCATCTGTTACAATCACTGAGTATACTCCAGCTGTCAAATTAAACAGATCCTGAGATGTTGCTCCGTTTGACCAAGCATAACTATACGTAGGTGATCCGCCACTTACGGAAAGGTCGATGGATCCTGTATTCAAACTGTAACACAAAACATCCACTTTTTTATGTTCAAGTGCCAGAGGCGCAAGAGGTTGATCAATTTGTACAGAATCTTTGACGATACAACCATTGTCATCCGTTACTACTACAACATAGGTTCCAGCTTTCAAATTTGCTAGATCTTCTGTTACAGCACCATTTGACCAAACAAAAGTATACGGCTTTGTACCATCTGTTACTGTCATGTCAATAGTACCAGTTGAATCTCCATAACACAACACATCCACATGTTTGAACGCTGCAGCCAATGCAGCATCGGGTTGTTTGATCGTAAATGTATCTCGCTTAGTACATCCATTCGCATCTGTAATCAAAACACTGTATACCCCGGCCTGAAGTCCACTTACATCTTGCGTTGTTTCACCCGTTAACCATTCATAAGTGTAAGAAGGTGTTCCACCGCTAACACTTAAATCGATTGCACCTGTTTTTGCTCCATAGCACAATACATCGGTGATTTTTCCGGATGAAAGAATTGCTGAAGCGGGTTGGGTGATTTCAACAGTATCGCGCTTGATACAACCAGAGAGATCTGTTACAAGCACCGTATATACTCCTGCTGCCAAATCTGCGATATCCTGAGTTATAGCTCCATTCGACCAACTGTAACTATAAGCAGGAGAACCTCCATTTACAGTGATATCTATTTCTCCCGTTTTCTGACCATAACACAACACATCAATCTTTTGATAGTTGATTGTTAAAGGAGCGGCTGGTTGTTGAATGATAACTGAATCTTTTACTGTACACTCATTCTTATCGGTTACCACTACCACATAGGTTCCTGCTTTCAAATTTGATAGATCCTCACTCGTTGCTCCATTGGACCAAGCATAACTATAAGGAGCGGTACCACTGGTAACAGTCATGTCAATAGAACCTGTTGAATCGCCGTAGCATAATACATCTATGCTCTTGAATAAAACTGCCAGTGCAGCATCAGGTTGCTTAATAGTAAATGTATCACGCTTGATACAACCATTTGCATCTGTAATCAATACGCTGTAAACCCCAGCTTGAAGTCCACTGATATCCTGAGTCGTTTCACCGGTCAACCATTGATATGTATAGGAAGGTGTTCCACCACTTACACTCAAATCGATAGCTCCCGTTTTTGCTCCATAGCACAATACATCAGTAATAGCTGCGGAGGAAAGAATTGCAGAAGTTGGTTGAGTAATTTGGAAGGTATCTCTTGCCGTACAATTGTTGACATCTGTAATCAAAACACTATATGTTCCAGCTAACAAACCACTTAAATCTTGTGTAGTGGCGCCATTTGACCATGCATATGTATAACCCGGAGTACCTCCGTTAACACTCAGGTCGATCAATCCATTTGCAGCACCGTAACACAGAATATTTGATACAACTGCACTTTTAGATAAAACCGGTGGTTCGCTAATAGTGGTAGATACTGTATTTGTACAACCGATTGTATCTCTTACAGTAAACAAATAATCTCCCGGTGCTAAACCAGAAAATAGATTGGAAAACTGATAAGTCTTACCACTGTCTATACTAAATTGGAATCCAGGTGTACCTCCGGAAGTTGATAGTAGCACCGAACCTGAATTTTGGCCATTACACAAAACATTTTGTTGATTGGTAATTAGCAAAGCGAGGTTAAGACAATCAGGCGCATCAATTTGTAATGATCTATCCTGATTACCTATAGATGTGATGGATCCATCATAGTCGAGATGAATAACACGCATGTGATAGGGCGAACCGCTGATACCACCTGCAGATCTTGGTTGACCATTAGGAAGAAATCCCCAATCAAATCTACTTGCAATGTGGCCGCCAAATCCAATGATTACAGGTAATGCAGATGCAACAATCGTTACATCCATTTCTGCTTCATAAGTTGCATTGGCTTCCGCATAGTTTGGCGCTTTTCCAGGAACCCATGAAGGATTGGATTGAAAAACAGCATTCTTTAACGACATGTTTGCATTTCCTGCAGCCTTTACCAAATTAAAACTTGCCTGAGGTTGGCTTGACCAACCGGATGGAGCATTCAAGTTTCCTGGATCTGGCAATGGTGCATATTGAGTTACAACTATAGGAACAGGTATACCAAGCTCTTCGATTACTTTTTCCGGAGGATGTTTAAAAAATACCTCATGCTTTGAAGCAAAGGTATCGGAGGTTAAATAGTCGATTGCAAAGTGACCAGAATTTCTCAAGTCAAATCCGATTCTAACCGTTATAGGAACACCCGTAGGAATATTGTCCAATGTAATCCTGTAAGGAATCGATTGACCTTCGATGTAATGGGTTTTGGTAGTATTCAAATTACCGTTAACCCAATCAACCGGACTTTTGGGTGTAGTTCGTTGACCATTGTCGCCTTGGTCAATATTCACTTTCGGTGCTCCTTTTTGCGAATAACCATTGATCTGAATCAAAATAAGGAGCACAGAAAAAAGGAGGGCATAACACGTCCACCTTACACTTCGAGTAACTGTTTTTCCATGATACATAACCCTTTGTTTTATTGTTAATGAATAGATAAATTCTAAACAGAGGGCAATCTATCGTAGCGAGATTCCTAAATCTATGAGTACTATTTTTTCTTTATTATTAAAAGTGAAATGATAACTTCTCATGTGCAGTTGCAGTTTCATATGATATAGATCAAATTTTTTTATGATAAATACTTATAATAAAAAGTCTACTTTTATAGTATCATTTCAATAAAAATGGATGTAAAAAATAATATTCTAGAGACCATTGGAAATACTCCATTGATTCAACTCAATAAAATCACGAAATCACTCCCCTGCAGAGTCCTTGCGAAAGTTGATTATTTCAATCCAGGTAACTCTATCAAAGACCGTATGGCATTGAAGATGGTTGAAGTGGCAGAGAAAGAGGGAAAACTAAAACCAGGTGGTACAATTATTGAATGTACTTCCGGAAATACCGGAATGGGATTGGCATTAGCTGCTATCGTTAAAGGATACAAATGCATTTTTACCACCACCGATAAACAATCCAAAGAAAAAATTGATATCCTTAAAGCAGTTGGTGCAGAAGTAATTGTATGCCCTACCAACGTTGAACCGGAAGATCCAAGAAGTTATTATTCTGTAGCAAGAAGATTATCGAAAGAAATTCCCAATGCCTTTCTTGCCAATCAATACGATAACCTTGCCAATAGACTCGCGCATTACGAAACAACCGGACCAGAACTTTGGAAACAAACCGATGGAAAAATAACCCACTTGGTTTGCACAGCAGGAACAGGCGGAACTGTTACAGGAACTGCGATGTACTTGAAAGAAAAAAATCCGAATATAAAAATATGGGCCATTGATGTGTATGGATCTCTGCTCACCAAGTATTTCAGGACAGGTGAAGTGGACATGGAAGAAGTATATCCTTATATATCCGAGGGATTTGGAGAAGATTTTATACCAGAGAATTATGATATGTCGGTGATCGACGCCTTCGAACAAGTCACAGATAAAGACGGAGCCATCATGGCCAGAAGAATTGCAAAAGAAGAAGGCTTGTTTTGTGGATACAGTGCAGGAAGCTGTATACAAGGCTTGATGCAATTGAAAGATCAACTTAAAAAAGATGATCTGGTGGTTTGCATATTTCACGACCACGGTAGCAGGTATATAGGGAAAATATACAACGACCAATGGATGATGGAAAGAGGTTTCATGGAAGTAAAAACTTTTCGAGATATCATTGCTTCCAGAGGAACCAAACAAAAATTAATTACGGTTGATGCCACGCAAACTGTTTCAGAGGCAGTTGCACAAATGCAGAAATACGAAATCGAACACATCCCGGTATTGCACGAAGGTGAAGTGATCGGATCGATCAGCGAAAATGGCCTTTTCCAGAAAATATTCAAGGATCCTGAAATAAAGCATGCTACTGTTTTATCGGTTATTGAAAGCAAATACCCATTGATTGATTTTGCTACCCCTCTGGAAAAAATAAGTACGCTGATAAATAAAGACAATGGAGCTGTATTGTCAAAGGACGAAGGGGGCAATTTTCATATTGTTACTAAATACGATATCCTTCAATCGCTTACCAAATAATCAAAGAACACCTTTCGTTGATGGCAAGCCATCTTGAAAAGGATCTTTTTTAATAGCCATGCGAATTGCTTTTGCGAATGCTTTGAAGATTGCTTCAATTTTATGATGCTCGTTTTCGCCACTGCAGTGGATGTTCAGATTACATTTTGCCGCATCGGAAAACGATTTAAAGAAATGGAAAAACATTTCTGTAGGCATATCTCCTATCTTCTCTCGTTTGAAAGCTGCATCCCATACCAACCAATTTCTTCCTCCAAAATCGATCAACACTTTTGCTTCTGCATCATCCATCGGCAAAGCAAAGCCGTATCGCTCCATCCCACGTTTATCGCTTAAACCTTTGGCAAAAGCCTCTCCCAGAGCAATTCCGGTATCTTCAATGGTATGATGTTCGTCGATGTGTAAATCCCCTTTCACATCAATTTTTAAATCAATTTTACCGTGACGAGCTATTTGCTCCAGCATGTGATCGAAAAACCCCAGGCCTGTATGAATATCCCCTACGCCGTTTCCATCAAAATTTGCAACGATGGAAATGTTCGTTTCGTTGGTAGTTCTCTCGTGTGCAACTACTCTCAATCCGTTTTTCAGAAAAGCATAAATCTCTTTCCAACTACTGGTGCTGAGAACAACAACTCTTTGTAGAGGTTCAGGGAGTTCATTCAATTCTAGCGCTCCTGCACCGTCTTCGTTATTAATAAATATGCACTTCGCCCCGAGGTTTGATGCAAGTTCAATATCACTGCGTCTGTCACCTATAACAAAGGAGCCTTTCAAATCGTATTCATCATTTGCAAGGTATTTTCCGAGCATCCCGGTTCCAGGTTTTCTGGAAGGAGAATTTTCATGCGGCATGCTGGGATCGATAAAGAGTTCATGGAAACGAATTCCCTCCCCCTCCAATGTCTGTAGGATATGTCGTTGAATAGGTTCAAAATGCTCTGTAGGAAAAGACGAAGTTCCCAATCCATCCTGATTAGACACCATTGCCAACTCAAAATCAAACTCACTTGCAATTCTAGACAAGTATTGAAAAACGTAGGGATAAAAAACCAACTTATCAAATTGATCTATCTGATAGGTTGGAGGAGCTTCCTTGATCAGTGTGCCATCGCGGTCTATGAACAAAACTTTTTTCATGACTATTGAAATGATTTTATAGCATTTAACAATACCTCATTCTCTTTTGCATTTCCCACAGTAATACGAAGGCAACCCTCACAATATTTCACGTTGCTTCTGTCTCTAACCACAATTCCCTTTTCGAGTAAATATTCATAGAGCTTCTTTGAATCAATAAATTCAACCAGTAAAAAATTGGTATCAGAAGGATTAACCTTGATTACTTGTTCTATCTCCTTTAATTCTTTTACTAATGCTTCTCTCAAGAGTATTATTTCCTTGATCATATCATTCACTTGTCCGACTTCCTCCAATGCTTTGATGGCCAATTCCTGTACAGGGACAGATAAATTGTAAGGCGACTTCACCTTGCTCATATAAGAAATTATATCTTTTGAAGCAAACGCCATCCCTATTCTTAAACCTGCCAAGCCCCAGGCCTTGCTCAAAGTTTGCAAAACAACTAGGTTGGGGTATTCGTTCAAGTCGGTAAGAAATGATTTCTGACGCGAGAAGTTAATATACGCTTCATCTACCACTACCAATCCATCGAAATTATTTAAGACCATTTCAATAGATTGTCTGTCGATACTATTTCCAGTGGGATTGTTAGGCGAACAGATCCAAATGATTTTAGTGGTAGGTTGAATGGCGTTCTCCAATCGCTCCAGGTCAATTTGGTATTGGTCGGTAAGCGGAACAAGATTGACTTTTACACCATTCACATTGGCATACACTTCGTACATGCCATAGGTTGGGGGCATTACAATGATCTCGTCGATGCCAGGTTCGCAAAAGCACCTTAGTAGATTGTCAATCGGCTCATCGCTACCATTACCCAAAAAAATATTTTCTTTTGGAACTTGTTTAATAAAAGCAATTTTCCCTTTCAATTCCCATTGCATGGGATCGGGGTATCGATTGTACCATTTTAATAAGGGTGAGCCCAATGCATTTTCATTGGCATCCAAAAAAACAGATGCCTCACCACTGAATTCATCTCGAGCGGATGAATAGGGACTCAAATTTTTAATGTTACTGCGAATCAGTGATTCTAAATTAAACATAGCTACAATTTATTCATTCTTACTTTAACTGCATTTGCATGAGCTCCCAATCCTTCTGCCTCTGCCATCAAGATGATGGTATTCCCCAATTTTGAAATTCCGTTCCGACTGATTTGCTGATAAGTAATTTTTTTAATAAAACTGTCTACACTTACTCCACTGTATGCTTTAGCAAATCCATTGGTGGGTAATGTATGGTTCGTTCCGCTTGCATAATCGCCCGCACTCTCAGGTGTATAGTTTCCAATAAAAACTGAACCGGCATTGGAAATATCATCCACATAGAGTTCTGGCTCATCGGAAGCAATGATTAAATGTTCAGCAGCATAAGCATTTGCAAAAGCAACAATTGATGCCGCATCTTCCAAAACTATTGCCTTGCTGTTTTTCAAGGCTTCCTCGGCGATAGATTTTCTATTCAATTGACTTAACTGAATGTTCAATTCGTTTAAAATAGCATCAACCACATCTTGATTATTGGAAAGAAGCATTACTTGAGAATCCGGTCCATGTTCTGCTTGTGCCAACAAATCGGCCGCAACAAAAGAGAGCACAGAGGTAGCATCAGCAATTACACAAACCTCACTGGGGCCAGCAGGCATATCGATTGCTGTTCCATGCAACTGCACCAATTGCTTTGCGGCGGTTACGTATTGATTACCCGGACCAAATATTTTATCTACTTTTTTGATAGTCTCTGTACCATATGCCATAGCAGCAATAGCCTGAGCCCCTCCTGCTTTATAAATTTCCTTCACGCCTACCAGTTGTGCAGCAAATAAAATAGCAGGATGAATTTGCCCCTCTTTCGATGCCGGGGTTGTCAAAACAATTTCTTTACATCCTGCAACTTGTGCAGGTACCCCCAACATTAACACCGTTGAAAACAATGGAGCAGATCCGCCTGGGATGTAAAATCCAACGCGCTCTATGGGAACCGACTTTCTCCAGCAATAAACCCCTTCGGTTGTTTCAATTTTCTTGGTCACTTCCAACTGAGAGGTGTGGAATTTGGTAATATTTTGATGTGCTCTTAAAATAGCTTGTTGTAATTCTATAGGCAGACTCTTCTCAGCGTCCTTGATTTCTTTTGGTGTCACCAACAATTTACGTGGCGCTGCTCCGTCAAACTTTTTGGCAAATGATTTGACTGCTTTATCGCCCGATTTATGAACCTGTTGTAAAATTTTTCCAACGGTTTTATGCAGGGAAGAAAGATCCAATACTGGTCGTTTCACCAATTCATTCCAATTTTCTTTAGGAGGTTGTTGTATGATCTGCATAACTATAAAATCATTTTTTCGATAGGAACTACTAATATACCCTCTGCACCTGCTTCCTTTAGTTTTTCAATCCGATCCCAAAACTCATCTTCACTCAAAACGCTATGAACACTGCTCCACCCAGATTCCGCCAATGGCAAAACCGTAGGACTCCTCATGCCAGGAAGCAATGATATGATCGCACTCAATTTTTCATTGGGTGCATTCATTAATATGTATTTACTCTTCTTGGCTTTTTTTACTGCTCTGATTCTGAAAAGAAGTTTTTCAACAATCTCCTGCTGTTCGGCACTCAATTGCTTTCGTGCAACCAATACAGCTTGGGAATCTAAGATTACCTCTGCCTCTTGCAATCCATTCATAAACAACGTTCCTCCACTGCTCACTAAATCTACGATCACATCAGACAAACCAATTCCGGGAGCAATCTCCACAGAACCGCTGATTTCATGTATAGTGGCTTTTACGTTGTTCTTCTTTAAAAAATCGCCTACAATAGTTGGATAGCTGGTAGCAATTCTCTTTCCATCTAAGGAGGATGGGCCATGGTAGGATTGGTTTTTAGGAAGAGCAATGGATAACCTGCATTTTCCAAATCCCAAAGCCTCAATTGTATCTATCTGACGATTTTTCTCAGCCAGTACATTTTGTCCAACAATCCCCAAATCCGCCACACCATCTTCCACGTACTCAGGAATATCGTCGTCTCTTAAAAAAAATACTTCAATGGGAAAGTTCTCTGAAACTGTTCGAAGCCTGTCCTTTACGTTTCGGAGGTAGATGCCACATTCTTTTAAAAGATGTATTGAATCATCAGACAATCTTCCTGACTTCTGAATCGCAATTTTCAATACTGTTTCGTTTTTCATGTCTCTTCGTTTAATAAAAATAAAAAAGGCTTACCGATGGCAAGCCTGTATTATGTATACACCAACACAGCTCACCCTTTGGGAGAGATATGATGAAGGTGTTTGTTTAACATTTTTAACATGGTGCAAAGGTAAGTTGCAAAAACATAATAGCCAAAAAGAGAAAATGTTTACCTTGGGGCATGGATAAAAAGTTCGTTTCAGCCAGAGTATTTTTGGCTTTCATTTTCCTCATAACTATCCTCACCCCTGCTGCTTCCTGGTCGCAATGGAAATTGGTTTGGAACGACGAATTCACTAAAAATGGACTCCCGGATTCGACAAAATGGGGCTATGATATTGGGGGATCTGGATGGGGAAATAACGAATTACAGTATTACACCAAAGCCAGAAAAGAAAATGGCCGTATAGAAAACGGAAAGCTCATCATTGAAGCACACCGAGAAAACTTTGAAGGAAAAGAGTACACTTCTGCACGATTGGTAACGCGCGACATTGCCAGTTGGTCTGAAGGAAAGATTGAAGTGAGTGCAAAACTTCCATCGGGGTTGGGAACTTGGCCTGCTATTTGGATGCTGGCAAACACAAAGCCAATGAAGTGGCCCGATGATGGTGAAATCGACATCATGGAACACGTCGGCTACGATCAGGGTGTTGTTCATGCATCTGTACATACCAAAAAATACAATCATGTCATTGGCACACAAAAAACAAATAAAATTACAGTGCCGGATTGTTCAACCGCTTTTCACCGTTATCAGTTGGAGTGGAACAACGATAGTGTCAGAATAGGAATCGACGATAACTATTATTACTCCTTTAAAAACGAAAAAACAGGTTACGATGCTTGGCCATTCGCCAACAAATGCTATTTGCTCTTGAATCTGGCAGTTGGCGGAAATTGGGGTGGACAAAAAGGTGTGGCTACTGATATTTGGCCAAGGAGAATGGAAATAGATTATGTACGCGTTTATCAAAAGAAATAAAAATCAGTTGAAATGAGATTATTCTTAACAATTTTAGGACTTGGATGGACTGTCATCGGATTCAGCCAAGCAGAAAGATGGCAACAGCATGTGAATTATAAAATGGATGTTACGGTAGATGCAACCAATAATACATTCAATGGAAAACAAAAATTGGAGTATACAAATAATTCAAGCGATACCCTTCGTGTATTGTATTATCATCTCTACTGGAATGCGTTTCAGCCGGGCAGCATGATGGATGCAAGAAGTCAGCAACTTGGAAACAAAAGCGTTACTGGAAGACCGGATTGGGATCAACGTGTGAAAGACAGGATTGCAGCATTGGAACCGAATCAAATTGGCTACCAAAAAGTAAGCAACTTGAAGGTAAACGGAGTTCCTCAAAAAACGACTGAGTACGAAACCATTTTAAAAGTTGATTTAACAAAACCCATCTTACCAAAATCAAAAGCATTGATCGAACTTGATTTTGAAGCGCAGGTTCCAATACAAATCAGAAGAAGCGGAAGAGACAATGCAGAAGGCGTGCGATTCAGTATGGCGCAATGGTATCCCAAACTTTGTGAATACGATCGAAGCGGATGGCATCCCACACCCTACGTTGCCAGAGAATTCTATGGTGTATGGGGAGATTACGAAGTAAACATTAAAATTGATAGCGCTTACACTGTTGCAGCCACTGGTTATCTTCAAAATCCACAGGAAATTGGACATGGATATCAATCTGCATCGCTGCCACTCAATTTGAGCAAGGAAAAAATCTATACCTGGAAATTCAAAGCACCCAATGTGCATGATTTTGTATGGGCAGCCGATCCAGAATACATTCATCATACAAAACAAGCAAGAAAAGGGTTGGTGTTGCATTCGTTCTATAAAATCAATGCACAATTATTGGCAAAACAATACGAGTCTTTGCCAGCAAGACTAAGAGAGCGTATTACACAAAATGAATATATAAGAAATTACAAGACTGAATGGGACAGTGTATTGGTATTGGCAGCCAAGGCCATCCCCTACATGGATGCGCACTTTGGAGAATACCCTTATAAACAGTATTCATTTATTCAAGGGGGTGATGGCGGCATGGAATATCCTATGGCAACCTTACTCAAAGGTGCAGGAAGAGGAGTTGTTATTCACGAATGGATGCACAGCTGGTACCAAATGATGTTGGGAACCAATGAATCGTTGTACCCATGGATGGACGAAGGGTTTACAAGTTTTGGTGAAGCCAACGTAAACAACTACCTGGACAATAACAAAGACAGTCTTCCACACAAAGATGCTTATAACGCTATCATTGCATTATCCAAAACATCGTATAACGAACCCCTCACTACACATTCCGATCAATACAGCAGCAATGCCGCTTACAGCATCAATGCCTATTCCAAAGGAGAGGTATTTCTTGAACAACTGGGCTATATCGTAGGAGCCAATGTGAGAGACAGCATACTGATCAAGTATTTCAATACTTGGAAATTTAAACACCCGGATGTAATTGACTTTATCAGAGTGGCTGAAAAAACCAGCGGCATTCAACTCGATTGGTACAAAGATTTTTATGTGAACACTACTAAAACGATCGATTATGCTATTGATAGTTTGTGGGAGGACATGGGGAAAATGAAAATTAGATTCAAAAATAACGGATCAATGCCCATGCCATTGGACGTTGAATTGACATTCAAAGACGGATCAAAGCAAATCGCCTACATCCCTCAATATTTGATGTTTGGATCAAAACAGAACGAAACACCTTCTCTAAAAAGAACAGTTGGCGAACCATGGAAATGGACACATCCAACCTATACAATTACCATTGATCGACATCTGGTAGAGTTGAAAAAAGTTGAAATTGATCCGCTCCAGCGAATGGCCGATACAGAGCGAAGCAACAATACGTTAACTCTCAATTGGTAATCGCATCATTTAACCAAGATTATAGATGTTGAATTTCAACGATACGGAAAAGGCATTTGCCTATAAAACAAACAAGCAGCTAAAAAAGGCATCTCGACTCTTCTCGCTGATGCAATACGGGTCGTTGGTAAAAATAGGGACAGTTCTCACGCCGCTTGCGTTGAAATGGCATTTGCCCATAAAAGGCATCATCAAAAACACCTTATTCGATCAGTTTGTAGGAGGAGCATCTTTAGAAGCATCATCCCCCGTTATTGAGATGCTGCACCAACACCACGTGGATGTGATCCTCGACTATGGTGTAGAGGGAGGCGAATACAATGAGAAGAAATACGATCATTCATTGGAAGAATTTTTGAAAGTTATTCGCTTCGCTGCCACTAAAAAAAATACTCCTTTCATCAGTGTTAAAATAACCGGCATCACATCATTCGCCTTGTTGGAAAAATTGAATCTTTCTCATTACCAATCATTCGAATTTGTAAGCGATGAAGTAATGACAAACAAAATCAATCTCCTCACCCAGGAAGAAAAAACAGCATGGGAAAATCTTTTACAACGAGCTGAAAAAATTTGTCAAACTGCTTCAGAAACAGGTGTTGGTGTAATGATCGATGCAGAAGAGTCGTGGATACAAGATCCAATTGATTATGTTACAATTCTTCTATCGAGAAAATTCAATAAAAATAAATCGGTTGTGTATAATACACTCCAATTTTATAGACACGATAGAATGTCTTTCATGCGAGAGGCTTATCAGGACAGTCTTCAGCACAATTATACATTTGCTGTAAAAATTGTCAGAGGAGCGTATATGGAAAAAGAAAGAGCCAGGGCTCAGCAGCAGAACTATCCCTCTCCCATTCACGAGAATAAATCAAGGGTAGATCATGATTATAACGAAGCCATCTCGTATTGTATGGGAGAAAATAAAAGCATATCCCTTATTGTTGCATCCCATAACGAAGAGAGTACACAGTGGGCAATTACTTCTGCCGAAAAAAATAATATCCCTCAACAAAAAGATCGTTTGCATTTCTCCCAATTGTATGGAATGAGCGACAACCTTACATTTAATCTTGCAGATAAAGGATTCAGCGTTTCAAAATACCTACCATTCGGGCCCATTGATGAAGTCATTCCCTATTTGATGCGAAGAGCACAGGAAAACAGTTCAGTATCAGGACAAACCAACAGAGAATTGATGCTACTGAAGCAAGAATGCAAAAGAAGAGGCATTTAATCAATGTTAACCACTAACTCTGTTAAGTAGAAATACTGAATGATGCTGGAGGACTCAAGGCCATGAATTATTTGTTTAACTTCGGGTACCAAATCCAATAGACCAGCGAATCATTTGTAAGACCTGCAATCACTACTTACCCATTAACGAAAAGGATATGTCCAAAAAAGTTAGAATCATCATTGCCGACGATCACTTATTGATAGCTGAAACATGGGCTACACTTATCAATCTGGATCCTGAGTTTGAAGTGGTGAAGGTGTACGACAATACGAAAACAATGATTGATGAAATAACCGAGGTTCGTCCGGATGTAGCAATCCTGGATATCAACATCAATCCATTCTCAGGTATTGAAGCAACTACCATGATTAAGAAATTGGCACCTGGTGCAAAAATCATTGGTGTATCCATGCATAACCAACCTTCCTTCGCGAAAAAAATGATCCGCAACGGTGCGATGGGATATGTTACAAAGAATTCATCAAAGCTAGAGATGTACGAAGCCATCAGGACTGTAATGAAAGGCGAAAAATTTATCTGTGCTGAAATTCAGCGAAACATCACCAATCAGCTATTGGTAGAAGACGATGACAATAAACTAAGTAAGCTCACAGAAAGAGAAATCGAGATCATTAAATTGATCAAAAACGGATCTACCAATAAAGAGATAGCAGAAACCCTGTTCTTATCGCCTAGAACGGTTGAAACGCATCGAGCGAGAATTTTGAAAAAATTGGGACTCAAGAACTCACTGACATTGGTTAAGTACATCAACGAATCCTTCTTAGATCTTTAGCCAGTTGTTAATCTCCCCAGATAGCATCTTTTCCGGCAAGCCAATCCTTCACTAAATTTGTCGTAACTGATTTTGGACGTTCCAATGGCATGGCCAAGGCCCTGTCCCAACATAAACTTGCGAGTACCCCGAGGGCTCTGCTTACTCCGAATAGAACAGTGTAGAATTCGTATTCTACCATTCCATAATGCACCAGCAGTGCACCGCTGTGGGCATCCACATTCGGCCATGGATTTTTCACTTTGCCTAGTCCGCTTAAAATATCTGGAACGGTCTCGTATATCCTCCAAACCGTTTGAACCAATGGATCTTCTGGCATATGTTTCTTGCCGAATTCCATTTGGGCAGTGAATCGTGGGTCTGTTTTTCTCAAAACAGCATGTCCATATCCTGGTACAACCTTTCCTTCCGAGAGTGTTTTCTTAACGTAATCAGCAATTTGATCTTTGGTGGGAAGATCTACTCCGAGGGTTTCCCTCATTTCAAAAATCCACTTTATAACTTCCTGATTTGCAAGGCCATGAAGAGGCCCAGCTAAACCATTCATTCCGGCAGCAAAACTAAGGAAAGGATCGCTCAGTGCAGATCCAACCAAGTGTGTTGTATGTGCCGAAACGTTTCCACCCTCGTGATCAGCATGGATGGTCATATAAAGACGCATCAACTCCTTGAAACCTTCGTCCTGGTACCCCATCATATGGGCAAAATTCCCTGCCCAATCCAACAATCCGTTGGGTTCAATATGCTCTCCGTTTCTATATTTTCTTCTGTAGATATAAGCAGCAATACGAGGTAAACGTGCGATCAAATCCAACGAATCATCAAATGTTGCATCCCAATAATCTTTCTTGCTCATTCCGGATGCGTAGGATTTGGAGAATTGGCTTCCATTTTGAAGGGCCATGATTCCTACTACGAACATGGTCATAGGGTGCGATGAAACCGGAAGAGCCTCAATGGTATCAAACACATAATTAGGAACGTGAGATCTTCTTTGCAGTGTGGCAGTGATAACATCTGCCTCATCCTGTGAAGGCAGTTCACCCAACAACATCAGGTGAAAAAGGGCTTCGGGAAGAGGTTCGTCGCCGCCAGGTGCAGTGGGGAGCTTTTGTTTTAATTCCGGAATGGAATATCCCCTGAAACGGATTCCCTCATTGGCATCCAATAAAGAGGTTTCGGTAACCAAGCCAGTGATTCCACGCATGCCCTGGTATATCTGGGAAAGAGTGACTTCACCAATAACTTTATTACCGTGGTCTTTCAGCATCTGCTTGATTTCAGCACCTACCTGGTCGGCTTTCTGCTTAAATCGTTCTTTAATCAAATCCATTGAAAATCAATAAAAGGGTTACGTCCAATTTTTGGATCCGTAAAGTTAAAGCAAAGCAGTTGAGGCACCTTATTAAAAAGGAAAAAACTTCAATTATTTTGGGGCTTTTTCATAGATACGCCAGGCCACATAACCGAAAATAAGATTGGGTATCCAGGCAGCCAGATAGGGATTTAAATCACCCTTGGTTGAGAAAATCGTAGAGAACCTGTCGAACAGAATATAGACTGCACAAATGATCAATCCAATTGCCAGGTGGAGTCCACTGCCACCGCGGATGCGTCTAAAGGAAATCAAAGCTCCAATCAAGGTTAATATGAGAACAGAAAAAGGAGTTGCAACACGGTGTGCGTTCTCCATTTCAAGCTCTTTGACTGTTTCAGAGCCTCTCAACCTTTCTTTTCGAATCCGTGTTTGCAATTCTGGAGTAGTCATTCTGGTTTGAGTGAAACGGTCGAAGTACAAATCATTGGGTTCAAAAGAAAACCGCTTGTACATTTCAAACTTAAAATTGACTTTTTCATTCAACCCATTCAATTCACGTTCTACTACCCCGTTTAATTTCCATTTTTTTCTGGTAGTATCCCATGCAATATTATCAGCACGAAGGTTGTATACAACCTGATTATTTTTTACTGTCTCAAGAAAAAATGTACCACCTATTTTAGCCGTTGTATCATAATATCTCATTCCTGCATACGTAAAAGAATCGATGCGCATATAAAGACCGCTGTTGGAGGTATTCACCGTTAGGTTGGGCATGTACTTTACTTCAAAGGTGGTTCGAATGGTATTGGCTCTTGGAATAATGAATGCCTCAGAAAAAAGTAACAACAATGCTAGAATAGTTCCACCCAACCAGTAGGGCCTCATCAAACGATTCAAGCTTACACCAGAGGAAAGTATAGGAATGAATTCTGACCTATTGGCCATTTTTGAAGTAAAAAATATCACGGAAATAAAAACAAACAATGGAAACAAAAGCGCAATGATGTGTGGAATGAATCCTATGTAGTACGTAAGAAAAATTTGCTTTGCCGTGAGTCCGGATTTTACAAAGTCGTCCGTGTGTTCAGATATATCTACTACCGTACTAATGAGCGTAAGCAACAAGACAGAAAAAAAGAACGTCTTGAGAAAATTTTTTAGGATGTACCAATCGATTGTACGCATCATATCCGTACAAAAGTATTACTTAATCCTTTGACAGGTATTTTGAATAATTTTCCAGGCATCTTTTTCGTGCAAATTCATGCTGCACGATGGGTGTAGGATATTCGAGGGAATCAAATTCCGGAACCCATTTTCGGATGTAAACGCCTTTCTTGTCAAATTTTTCGGTTTGCAAGGCCGGATTGAAAATCCTGAAATAGGGGGCGGCATCACAACCTGATCCAGAAGCCCATTGCCAGCCGCCGTTGTTGGCAGCCAAATCATAATCAAGGAGTTTTGCAGCAAACCAAGCCTCGCCCCAACGCCAATCAATCAGGAGGTGTTTGGTCAAAAAGCTTGCCGTAATCATCCTTACCCTGTTGTGCATGAATCCAGTAGCCATGAGTTCGCGCATGCCTGCATCAACAATCGGATAACCGGTTTCCCCCTTGCACCATTTGTCAAAATCTGCTTCGTTGTTTCTCCATTCAATCTTGTCATATTCTCTCTTAAAGGAAAGTCCCTTTGATATGTATGGAAAGTTGAATAAAATAGACTGATAGAATTCTCTCCAAATCAACTCGTTTAAAAATGTTTCGTTGAGATCAGTGGCAAAACGTACCAATTCGCGAATGCTGATGGTTCCAAAACGCAGGTGCACACCTAATTTTGATGTACCATTGATAGCAGGAAAATCACGCTGGGTTGAATAGTTTTTTATAATCTGGGAAGGGAATTCATTCGGAGGAAATACAAAAGACTGGTGTTTAAACCCAATGGATTCCAGCGAAGGAAAATCGTGGTGTTGTTTATGAAAATGCTGCTTGAATTTCTCGGATGGGTAGGAAGAAGGTGGATTCAATGAAAACGCTGCTTTCCATTTTCTGGAGTAAGGTGTAAATACAGTATAAGGCTTCCCATCGTCTTTTGTCACTTCCAGTTGCTCAAAAATTACCTGGTCTTTAAAATGCTGGAAACCTATACCTTTTGAATGAAGCAAATCTGCGATGGAAGCATCCCGCTCGATGGCATATCCTTCATAATCGCGGTTGGTAAAAACTTGCTTCACTTCGTATTCATCTACCAATTGTTTGAAAGCATTCAGAGGACTCTCGTGTATTATCTTGAGACCAGATCCAAGTTTTGAGAGTTGAGCATGGATGGATGCAAGAGCTTCGTGAATAAATTGTACCCTGATTTGGAAAGGGGCTTCGAGTTTGTCTAAGATGTTCTTATCAAAGATGAAAATAGGCAGAACAGGTAGACCACTCTTTAGAGCTTGAAAAAGTCCATGGTTATCGTTCAAACGAAGATCTCTTCTGAACCAAAAGATATTGACTTCTGTTTTAGGCATCGAGAGCTAAAACAAAGACAAAGGAAAATAGTTTACTCGTTAATTGGATAAGGGGCGACTCTCAATCAATCCAGATTTTACGGCGTACATGACCAATCCAGCAAGGGATTTGGCGCCTGTTTTGACTTTCAGTTTGTCGCGTATGGCCTCCACGGTACGCGGACTCAATTCCACCTCTTCGGCTATTTCTTTGGTACTTTTCTCTTCACAAATCAATCTCAGCACCGTGATTTCTTTATCGGATAGCTTTGCATCCACTGGCAGATTTGCTTCTGCCTGACGCTTTAAACGCAACCCATCTATCAATGCTTTATTTGTAAGCTGGTTGAAATAGAACTCCTGCTCGTAAACAGTTTTGATGGCTTGATGTATAATTTCAGAATCCGAGTTTTTAGTTAGGTAGGAATTAGCGCCTAGTTCCATCAACTTGGTAATCATGGAATGATCGTTGTGCATAGTAAGCATGATAACTTTTACATCAGGATAAAGCGACTTGATTTCAGGAAGGGTTGCAATTCCATCCATTATTGGCATTTGAATATCCAATAAAATAACATCTGGCTGGATATGCTTCAAAACAGTCAATAATTGCATCCCGTTATCGGCTTCTGCGATAACTTTTACATCCTTGTGCATACTCAATGCGGTTTTTACCCCTGCGCGGAATAACACATGATCGTCTGCGATTATTACCTTGATTTGTTCTGACATAATTACTATTTTAGATATACAAATCCAATCGTGGAATTACAATGCAATATTAGACCAACTGTAATCTCCCACCTAGAGTAGAACCACCAAATTATCGGG
>JAURIR010000034.1 GCA_030832645.1 Chitinophagales bacterium
AAAGAATATTTTTTCTTGCATTGCTATCGGCATATACTGCACTGCATACATAGATATCCACCCAGCCGTCGTTATTGATATCAACGATGCTTACCCCTTTGTTCCATTTTCCTTGGCCTTCTACTCCTGCTTCCTTGGTGATGTCTTGAAATTTCAGATTCCCTTTATTAATATATAGCGCATTTGCCACCATATTGCCTGTGAAATAAATATCTGGTAGGCTATCGTTGTTGAAATCGCCGATACCAACACCCCCGCCATTATATATATATTCATAATTAAGCACACTGAGTTCGGCGCTCTCGTTGATGGCATTATTAAAGTGTATGCCGGAGGATTCCGGGGAAATTTCCCTGAAGAGGGGCTTGTTTTTACAGGCTTGCAGCAGGAGGGCAGATAGTAGAACGACTCCTAGGCTCCTGAGGTGCTTGATTTTGTGCGACATGGTTTTGCAAAAGTCTGAATTTTCGGGGTCTTTGGGAAAGTATTTTAAAAACGAGTCAAAATCTTAATTGATTATCAATGTTTTATGAAGGCGCCTTTAAAAAAACCTCTCAGAAAATTCTTTTTTAGGGTTGAATTGGGCTAGCTTTGCGCTCCCATTTGGAAAGATGGGTGGTTTCCGGGATGGCGGAAACATATTATAAACCAGGGCTTCGCCCTAAAAAAAGAAAAAATGAGTAAACTACATTTCACCACAAAGCATGCAAATGCTGCTTCCGTTCAACGCAAATGGCATATTGTTGACGGGACCAATCAAACGGTGGGAAGAATCAGCAGCAAGATTGCTTCTGTACTGCGCGGAAAGAACAAAGCGTATTATTCTCCCCATGTTGATTGCGGCGATTTTGTCATTGTTATCAATGCAGACAAAGTTGTATTTACAGGTACCAAAATTGACTACAAGGAATACCAGAATGTTTCTGGGTATCCGGGTGGACAACGAATTGAAATTGCAAAGGATTTATTGAAGCGTCGTCCAGAGCAAATCATGGAAAGAGCTATCAAGGGCATGTTGCCTAAGAATAGACTTGGGCGCAAGATGTTCAAGAAGTTGTTTGTATATGCAGGTGCTGAGCATCCACATGGTGCACAACAACCGACTCCTTTTAAATTCTAATTTCAAAACGAATTCAAATAAAGTATAATGGAAAAACAAAAAATCGGATTGGGTCGTAGAAAGGAAGCGGTTACCAGGGTATTCCTAACCAAAGGAAATGGTAGCATCACTGTAAACGACTTAGACTATAAAGTATACTTTCCACAAGTATATCTTCAAAATCAGGTAGAGCTTTCACTCAAAACCATCGATGCTGTTGGTAAATATGATATTAAAGTAAACGCTGCAGGTGGTGGTAAGAAAGGCCAGGCAGAAGCTGCCAAGCTTGGTATTGCTCGTGCATTGATCACATTGAATCCTGAATTCAGACCCGCATTGAAAGCTGCAGGTTTGTTGAGAAGAGATCCAAGAGGTGTTGAAAGGAAGAAGTTTGGTAAGAAGAAAGCGAGAAGAAGCTTCCAGTTCAGCAAGCGTTAACAAGTATATCAATCAAGAATTTAAAACACAAAGAATACAATGGAAAATAATACTTCACTGCAGCAGCAACTTTTGGAAGCCGGTGTACATTTCGGCCACCTTCGCAAGAAATGGAATCCTAAGATGTTGCCTTATATCTATGCAGAGAAAAAAGGTATACACATCATCGATTTGAATAAGACGGTGGAATGCTTGCAGGAAACTGCGAACGTACTCAAGAACATCGCGAAGAGCGGTAAGAAAATCATGTTCGTTGGTACCAAGAAGCAAGCGAAAGAAATCGTTACTGAATGTGCGAAGCGTGTAAACATGCCGTATGTAACCGAGCGTTGGTTAGGTGGTATGTTAACCAACTTCAACACCGTTCGTAAGTCTGTGAAAAAAATGCAGAGCATCGAAAAGATGTTGAGCGATGGAAGTTTCGATAACATCACGAAGAAAGAGCGTTTGCAATTGTCTCGCGATAAAGACAAGATGGAAAAAGTATTGGGCGGTATTGCTCAATTGGGAAGAGTACCTGCTGCTTTGTTCATCATCGATATCGGACACGAGCATATTGCATTGGCGGAAGCAAAGCGTTTGGGCATTACTACACTTGGAATGGTAGATACAAACTGCGATCCTAACAAAGTAGAGTTCCCGGTTCCTTCCAACGACGACGCTACAAAATCTATTGCCATCATCACCAATTACATCACTGCAGCAATTGCAGAAGGATTGGCTGAGCGTCAGGCAGAAAAAGCAGAAGAGGATGAAGCAGAAGAATCAACAGAGAACGCATTGAAGTTCAGTGTTGAGGAAGAAGCAGATGCCGAAGCCAGCAAGAGAGGAAAAGCCGGTGCTCCTAAGCGCAGGGTTCCTGCAGCGGGTACAGGTGGAAGAAAGCCTGCTCAGAAAAAGTAATCGCAACCCATTTATCAACGTGCCGAGAAGTTTGAAAAAATAATTCGAGGCTCAACTATAATAATATGTCAACAGTAACTATCACAGCAGCAGATATTAACAAGCTTCGTCAAATGACCGGAGCTGGTATGATGGATTGTCGCAAAGCTCTTACCGAAAATAACGGTGATTTTGAAGCGGCAATTGATTGGTTGAGAAAGAAGGGTCAGAAAGTTGCCGCATTGAGAGGCGACCGTGAAGCGAAGGAAGGTGTAGTACTTGCAAAGACTACATCAGACAACAAAACGGGTATTACACTTTGCTTGAGTTGCGAAACAGACTTCGTAAGCAAGAATGCAGATTTCATTGCTTTTGCACAAAGCATCATGGATACTGCTATTGCCAATAACGTAAAGTCTGCAGATGAATTAAACGCATCTAGTATCAATGGTGTAAAAGTAGCTGACTTGGTAAATGATAAATTGGCCAGCATTGGCGAAAAAATCGGTATTTCTAAGTTCGAAAGAGTTGATGCCGACTTTGTTGCTTCCTATATTCATGGAGCCAACAGAATGGGTGTATTGGTTGGATTGAATAAATCAGAGGCAGAAGTAGGGAAGGATTTGGCAATGCAAATTGCTGCTATGAATCCGGTTGCTATTGATGCATCTTCTGTTCCAGCTGAAGTGGTTGAAAGAGAGAAAGGTGTAATTATTGAATTGATCAAGAATGATCCTAAGATGGCAGGTAAGCCAGATGAAATGGTTTCTAAAATTGCCGATGGTAAGTTGAATGCCTTCTTCAAGGAGAGCACTTTGCTTGCACAGGCTTTTGTGAAAGATGGAGGTCTGTCTGTAGGTGATTATATCAAATCCAAAGGAGCTGATTTGAAAGTAACAGCTTTCAAGCGTGTTGCCCTCGGGTAATCCGCCACACTATATCATATAAAAAAGGGCCTTCGTCATGAAGGCCCTTTTTTATATATTCGCACTATGCAACCAACTTTCAAACGCGTTCTTCTCAAATTATCAGGAGAAGCACTTACGGGGGAAAACAGTTTTGGTATCGACCCCAACATTGTAGCTCAGTATGCAAAGGAAATCAAATCTATTGTTGATCTTGGAGTGGAAGTAGCCATTGTTATTGGCGGCGGAAACATCTATCGCGGAATGAATGAATCTGAAACAGGCATTGAAAGGGCACAAGGTGATTACATGGGTATGTTGGCAACGGTGATCAACGGGATGGCTTTGCAATCGATGTTGGAGAAGCAAGGCATGTACACCCGCTTGTTGAGCGCTATAAAAATGGAACAAATCGCGGAGCCGTATATCAGACGAAGAGCGATTCGTCATTTGGAAAAACACCGCATTGTAATTTTTGGAGCAGGAACAGGCAACCCATATTTCACTACTGATACAGCAGGCTCATTAAGAGCTGTAGAAATTCAGGCAGATGTTATTTTGAAGGGAACCCGTGTGAACGGTGTTTATACTGCAGATCCTGAAAAAGATCCCACAGCAACTAAATACGATACTATCTCATTTAAAGAATGCATCGATAAGAATTTGAAGATCATGGATATGACTGCATTCACCCTTTGCATGGAAAATAATTTACCTATCATCGTATTTGACATGAACCAGGAAGGCAATTTGAAAAAATTGGTTTGCGGTGAGAAGGTCGGGACGCTAGTTAAATAGGTTGTAAGTTATAAGTTGTAAGTTATACGTATTAATTTATGTAACCTACAACTTACAACCTACAACTTAGAACTTAGAATTTACATCATTTACAATGAACATCTCCTCAATACGCAAAGACTATCAATTACAATCTCTCTCTGAAAACGAGGTAGCTAAAAATCCGTTTGATCAATTCGCACATTGGTGGAAAGAAGCCATCAACTCTGAAATTGATGAGGTAAATGCCATGACGCTTGCCACAGTAAACAAGGAAGGAAGGCCCAACGCACGTATTGTATTGCTGAAAGATTTCAATGAAAAGGGATTTGTTTTTTATACCAATTATCAAAGTGACAAAGGGATGCAGCTCATGCAGAATCCTTTTGCGAGCCTGGTTTTCTTCTGGAAAGAATTGGAGCGGCAGGTAAGGATTGAAGGTAAATGCATGAAAGTAGAAGCACGGGAGAGCGATGAATATTTTCATAGCAGGCCTCTTGGTAGTCAAATCGGCGCTTGTGCATCTCCTCAGAGTCAGATCATTTCAGACCGAAGCATACTTACTGAAAAAGCATCGGAATTAGAAAAATTATACCCAGATGGAAACATACCTCGTCCAGATCATTGGGGAGGATTTCGATTGATTCCGGATACCATTGAATTTTGGCAGGGCCGCCGCAGCAGGCTGCACGACAGAATAAAGTATCTCAAAGATGGAGATACCTGGAGAATAGTGAGGCTAGCTCCTTAAATGCAATGTTGTAATTGTTGTAGTTGTTATAGTAGTTTTAGTAGTTCCAGAAAACAACCTTTAGAACAATTACAACAACTACAACAACTATAACCTGCCTTTTATGCTTTTTTCTTCGCAGCTTTCTTTGTAACCTTCGCTGGTCTTGATTTACCGAATGATCCTTTGAAAATCTTTCCTTTCTTGGTTTTTTTATCACCTCTTCCCATGGTATGTTTATTTTAAAAGTGTAGAGAAAAAAAAAGCAAGACAGCGTCTTGCTTTTTTAATGCTTTTGTTGCAATTAGAGCTTTCCAGAAAGTTCTTTACCAGCTTTAAAGCGTGCAACTTTTTTCGCTTTGATTTTGATCACAGCACCTGTTTGAGGATTGCGACCGTTACGAGCAGCTCTCTTAGATACAGAGAAAGTACCGAAACCTACAAGAGTTACTTTACCACCGCCTTTCAAAGTCTTAGTAATAGCAGCGATGAATGAATCAAGAGCAGCGTTTGCTTGCGTCTTGGTGATGCCAGCGTCGTCAGCGAGCTTAGCGATCAATTCAGCTTTGTTCATGTTTGAAAATTTAATTGGTTTGTGTGAGACAAATTTAGATGCTTTTTTATTCCAACAAAATTTTTTTTTAAAATAATTATTTTGCTGTGATTCAGTCCTGCAGTGGATTTACAAAGATTCAACTTTTTAAAAAATTGAATAAATGATTGGCTCAATGCTGTGAAACCCACTCTGGTGGCTACTTACAGCGGAAGTGGATACAGCCAATATCAATAGTAAAATAGTCGGGGTTTAATGGAATTCAGCAATAACGGTGCTTTCAAAGGAATTATTATTATCCACACTTATTGCACACTCTTCATCAGGGTCCTGAATCCAACTACTTGATCGCCCCAAACCTTCTGTGCTTTTTCTCTTAATTGCTTGGCATGCAGATCTACGTATTTTCTGTAATTCGATGCTGTTTCGGTATACAACTGAAATGCAAAAGTGACTCCCTCCGATTCATCCACTTCCATTAATTGCAGCATTCTGTGATGGGTGAATAAACCTGTGACTAGCATTTCAGGAATATGTTCTTCCTTCATCCAATGAAGCCATTTTTCTTTGATGGCATGCGGCACCAAGTATGTAATATTATATAAATACATTATAGAGAGATTTCCAGGTAAACGGGACAATGATCGCTGTGTTTTACGTCGGGATAGATTTCGGCATCTTTGATCTTCTTAGCGATCTCATTGCTTACATTGATATAATCAATTCTCCATCCTTTGTTGTTCAGCCGAACACTGGGGAATCGCTGGCTCCACCAAGAGTATCGATGCGGTTCGGTATGTATCGTTCGAAATGTATCCACCCAGCCCGAAGCAAAAAACTCATCCATCCAGGCACGTTCCTCGGGTAAAAATCCTGTAGAGTTCTTATTTCCTTTCGGGTCATGAATATCTATTTCCTTGTGCGCAATATTATAATCGCCGCAAAGTATCATCCCTTTGTAATGTCCTTTGATGCGATTCAAATAGCTCATCAATTCTGAAAGCCACTCCATTTTAAAGGATTGTCTTTCGTCTCCTGAAGTACCAGAAGGAAAATAGGCATTGATCAAAAGAATTTTTCCAAACTGCATCTGTATCACTCTCCCTTCGTCATCGCTTTGAGAATGTCCATTGCCGTTTACTACTTTATCGGGTTTGATTTTTGTAAAGACCGCCACACCACTGTAGCCTTTTTTTGTTGCACTGAACCAATAGTCGTGGTATCCTAATGCATTGATTGCAGAAATATCTACATCTTCCTTGGTTGCCTTCGTTTCTTGAATACATACCACATCCGCAGGGTCTGTTTTCAGCCAATCAATAAAACCTTTTTTGATCGCTGCCCGAATACCATTGACGTTATAGGAGATGATGCGCATTTAAGTTGTAGGTTATAAGTTGTAAGTTTTAGGTTGAAATGTAAAGTTAACTTATAACTTACAACCTAAAACCTACAACCTACAACCTACAAATCCAAAATCGGCCTCAACCACTTCTCTGCTTCCTCCAGGCTCATGCCTTTTCGGGAAGCATAATCTACCAATTGATCTTTGGTGATTTTACCTACTCCAAAATACTTAGCATCTGGATGAGCAAAATACCACCCACACACAGATGATGCGGGGTACATGGCCAGTGATTCTGTAAGCGTAATGCCAATTTGATTGGTGGCGTCTAAGAGATGAAATAGCTTCCTCTTTTCTGTATGATCTGGACAGGCAGGATAACCCGGCGCGGGACGAATACCCATATATTCTTCTTTGATCAATGCCTCGTTATTCAACGACTCACTTTGATCGTATCCCCAATATTCTTTTCTTACTCTTTCGTGTACATATTCTGCGAGCGCTTCTGCCAGGCGATCTGCTAAGGCTTGCAACATGATCTTGTTGTAATCGTCAAGATCTGCTTCAAACTGCTTGATGTATTTTTCAATCCCCTGAATGGTTACTGCAAATGCACCGATATGATCTTGTTTTGAACTTGAAGAAGGGGCAATGAAGTCTGCCAATGAATAGTTGGCCTGACCTGCAGCTTTTTTCATTTGCTGACGGAGGAATTGCAATTCTATTTCTTCGTTTGAAGTGGTATCAATCAATTGCACACTGTCTTTGTCGTTGCTGTTCGCTGGCCAGAAACCAATGACTGCTTTTGGGGTAAGCCATTTTTCACTTGCAATTTTTTTCAAAAGTGTATTGGCCTCTTCAAATAATTTGGTCGCTTCCTTACCAACTTTTTCATCTTTAAGAATGGCTGGATATTTTCCATGCAATTCCCACGCGATAAAGAATGGGGTCCAGTCAATATAAGGGATCAATGCATCTACTGTGATGTCTTCGATCAATTTATGTCCTGTAAAGCCAGGTGCAAACAAATTGGATTGCTCCCAATCGATGGTTGCTTTGTTTTTTAGTGCATCTTGATAGCTGAGGACTTCCTTGCTGTTTTTCTTATTGGCAAATTCCTCGCGTAGCCTTGCGTATTCGGTATCAAGATTTTTTAAGAAATCGGTTTTTAGTTGATTGAGTAACGAACCAGCAACCGATACACTTCTTGATGCATCAAGTACATGTATTACACCGCCATCGTATTGAGGTGCAATTTTTAATGCAGTATGCATGCGTGATGTCGTTGCCCCTCCAATCAACAAAGGTTGTTTCATTCCTCTTCTCTTCATTTCCGACGCTACATGCACCATCTCATCCAAGGATGGCGTGATCAATCCACTCAATCCAATAATATCTACCTGGTGCTTTTGTGCTTCGTCCAATATCTTATCTGTCGACACCATCACCCCAAGATCGATTACCTCATATCCGTTGCAGGCCAGCACTACCCCCACAATATTTTTTCCAATGTCGTGCACATCGCCTTTCACAGTGGCCATCAAAATTTTACCTGCACTGCTGCCTGCTTGTTTCTCTGCTTCAATGAAGGGAGTTAAAACTGCAACACTTTTCTTCATCACCCTCGCACTCTTTACTACTTGAGGTAAAAACATTTTACCTACTCCAAACAAATCACCAATGATATTCATGCCGTCCATCAATGGACCTTCAATCACATCCAATGGACGCGGGTATTTCAGTCGCGCTTCTTCTGTATCTGCATCAATGAACTCTGTGATTCCATTGATCAACGCATGTTTCAATCTTTCCTCAACAGTTCCTTGCCTCCATTCTTCTTGTCCCTTATCTCTTGCACCCTGTCCCTTTTCTTTCACAGTTTCAGCAAACGTTATCAACTTTTCTGTTGCCTGATTATCGTCGTTGTTTCTGTTTAGAATTACATCTTCGCACAATGCACGAAGTGTTGGTTCGATTTCATCGTACACCACCAATTGCCCTGCATTTACAATCCCCATGTCCATTCCTGCATTAATTGCATGATATAGAAATACGGAGTGCATTGCTTCACGCACGTGATCATTTCCCCTGAACGAGAACGATAAGTTGCTGACACCACCTGATATTTTTATCAGCGGATATTTTTTCTTTAGTCTTCTGGTTGCCTCAATGAAATCAACACCATAATTATTATGTTCTTCCAAACCCGTTGCTACTGCAAAAATGTTAAGATCGAAAATAATATCTTGGGGAGGGAAACCTACTTGTTCGGTAAGTATTTTATAAGCACGTTCGGAGATGGTAATTCTTTTTTCCAATGAATCTGCCTGTCCGTTTTCGTCAAATGCCATTACAATCACAGCAGCACCGAAGCTTCTGCAGATCACCGCTTGTTCAATAAATTTTGCTTCTCCTTCTTTTAGTGAGATAGAGTTCACTACACATTTTCCTTGCACACACTTGAGGCCCGCCTGAATGATGGAGAACTTCGAAGAATCAATCATGATGGGAATCTTCGCAATATCCGGTTCACTCTGCAAGAGATTGAGGAAGATCACCATTTCTTTCTCACCGTCCAGCAAGGCATCGTCCATATTCACATCCAATATCTGTGCACCGTTCTCAACTTGTTGACGTGCGATGCTCAAAGCCTCTTCGTATTTTTCTTCTTTGATGAGACGTGCAAATTTTTTAGATCCCGTTACATTCGTTCTTTCTCCAACATTTACAAAGTTGGTCTCTGGACGAATCACCAAGGGTTCGAGTCCAGCTAAACGCATGTAAGGTTTGATATGTACGGGAGCACTCATGTTTTATGCAGTCAATTCAGTTTCCAGTATAGGAAGTTTTCTCGGAGGTAATTTCTTTACGTGATCAGCAATGTGCTTGATATGATCTGGCGTTGTTCCACAACAACCACCAACTATATTTACAAATCCCTTTTGTGCCCATTCTTCGATGAAGTGCGCTGTCTCTGAAGGCTCTTCATCGTATTCGCCCATCGCATTGGGCAATCCTGCATTTGGATAAGCAGAAGTATAGCAGGAGGCAATTTGCGAAAGTTCTTCGATATGTGATCTCATCTGATTCGCTCCCAATGCGCAATTGAGGCCAATGCTCAGGGGTCTTGCATGTTCTACGCTGGTATAAAATGCTTCCAGTGTTTGTCCGCTTAATGTTCTTCCTGAAGCATCTGTGATGGTACCGCTGATCATCAAAGGCAATTCTTTCAATTGATGATCTCTGAAATATTTTTTAAGTGCGTATATCGCAGCTTTTGCATTCAACGTATCAAAAATCGTCTCTACTAAAAACAGATCTACACCACCTTCCATCAAACCTTTCACTTGTTCGTAATAAGCCTCTGCTACTTCATCGAACGAAATACCGCGAAAACCTGGATTGTTCACATCAGGCGAGAGTGACAGTGTTTTATTCATTGGTCCTATTGCACCTGCCACAAATGGCCCGCCCGCATCTTTTTTTTCTGGATGTTTTGAAAGATATTCTTTCACGGCATTTTTTGCACAAGTAGCAGCAGCAACATTTATTTCATAGGCAAACTCACTCATGTTGTAGTCGGCCATTGAAACAGCTTGTGCATTGAATGTATTGGTCTCAACGATATCGGCTCCTGCTTCGAGGTATTGTAGATGGATATTTTTGATGATATCAGGCTGTGTAAGACAAAGAAGGTCGTTATTGCCTTTGAGGTCGGACGGCCAATCGGCAAATCGGGTGCCCCGGTAGTCTTCTTCGGTCAATTTATGGCGCTGGATCATGGTGCCCATGGCACCGTCAATGACCAGGATTCTTTCCTTTAATAATGTATAGATGTCTTTCATGCCTTACGTGCCGCAAAGATACATGTTAAAGAGGGATAAGAGACAAGCGACTAGGGATAAGGGGAGGAAATACAAGGGATTAGGGAGTAGGGGATAGCGGCAAGGGAATACAGTTTGTTTTATTGAATGTAGCTGTCCACTGGAAGTCTGTTGCGTATGCTTCTTGCAAGGGTCATTTCATCTGCAAATTCCAATTCTCCTCCAAAGGCAATTCCTCTTGCAATTGCGGTATATTTCAACCCCGGGTCGTTTAACTTCTTTCTGATATAATATATGGTGGTATCTCCCTGAATTGTTGGACTCAACGCAAAAACAATCTCTTTTGACTTTTCTTTTTTTACGCGATCAACCAAAGAATCAATGGTAAGCTGATCAGGCCCAATACCATCCAATGGGGAAATGATTCCACCCAATACATGGTACACTCCATTAAATTGTTCTGTTGATTCAATTGCAATTACATCCCTAATATTCTCTACTACACAAATGACTTCTTTCTTTCTAGATGGATGAAGACAGATTGTACAGGTATCACTATCTGAAATATTGAAACACGTTTTACAAAACTTAATTTCTTTTCGCATGCGTTCAATAGTATCACTGAAGCCAGTAACTTCCTCCTCACTTTGTTTAAGCAAATGCAATACCAATCGAAGCGCTGTCTTCTTTCCAATTCCAGGAAGTTTTGAAAACTCTTTTACTGCAGACTCTAATAAAGAAGAAGACAAGTTCATATGTAAAATTAATCATTTCCCTCGTCCCCTGTCCCCCCTTCTCTCTCCTCTCTCCTCTCTTCTCCCTGCCTACCGGCAGGCAGGCCCTCTCCCTCTATTTAATAGCACTCATATCTACCGTCAACTCATTGTCCCAGCTGGAACGGATATTGAAAGTCTCTTTTCTCGCTACAACTCTTTCGGGTTGGATTTTTTTCCAATAGTTGCCTGTATTCCATTTCCCATTGTTATTGGTATCAAACAGTATAACAATTTCGTATTCGCCCGGCTGGATAAGATTGACTTTGTAATTATTTTGAAGCAAGGATTGCTGGTAATATATTTTGCCGTCTTTCTTCAAAAGTAAAACAGGATGTGAAGTGGTATCGAGGTTTTCAAGTTTTATTTTGATGCTGCCGTAATCAGATGCCCTTTTTGAACTAAAGAAAATGGTATCGGTTTTCATGTATTTATTCTCCATGGTATCTGCTGCAAAATCTTTTTCGAGAATCAGGTTGTAATCGATTCCTTCTGCCCAGCTATGTTTGAGTAAAATTTTTTTGTTTGTAGTATCTTTTGAAATTGTGATAGGCAGTGATGTTTTGAATTGTTTGTCGTACAAACGAATTTTTGTGGTATCCAATCTCTTCAATGGCTCAAAACTGCTCAAGATAAAATCTGTCAGAATATCTTGTTTACCTCCATCCAGGTTGTTGGTTAACCGTAATCGCTTGTCTTCTTCCTTTTTAGCTGCAGGCTTGCTGGCAGGACGTTTCACGGTAGTTGGTTCGTGTTCTTCTTCAAATGCATAGAGCACGGCAAGTGTATCCTTTCCGATTTCAACGGGTTTGTTTTGAAATGCAATCAGCTCTGTGATTTGATCGTACTTTTTTCCACCATCGTTGTCTTTGATAGCAAACAGGTTATACGTACCGGGTTTTATATTACGGAAGAGAAAACTTCCATCACCACTTAACTTGGTATAGTAGCGTGGTTTCTCTTTGAATACAGCGGAGTCGTACAAATTTCGATGAAGCACTGCGATGAGCGTGCTATCTGCTTTTCCGGTTTCAGCGATGAAAACTTTTCCTGTGAGAAATGCTGAATCAATATAATCTCCGGTTGAAAATGTATAGGTAAGATTTTTCAATACATTGCTTTCGTTGATATCTTTTACAGATCCACCGAAATCAATATGGTAAGTGGTATTTTCTTCCAGGGTGTCTTTTATTTTTACTGTTACTGTTTTGAGTTTGCTTTCAACAATCGGATTGTATTTTGGGATGGGGGAGAAGGTTACTTTTTCGAAAGGATTATCGAGCGTTACGTATTCGTCGAACGTTAGAATGATTTTATCGGATTTAAACCGAGTGGTTTTATAATCGGGCAGTGCCGTCAGCAACTTTGGAGGGAGGGTATCTTTTGGTCCACCTGTTGGGGGAACTTGCTGGCCGCAGCTGGCAGCCAGTAAGGATATAAATACGAATTGGAAAATTCTCTTCATTGGAGATCAAAATTACAATAAAAACCAAGCTGTCGGGAGAGGGACGGGGGGTGAGGGTGTTTATAGATTTATTCCTCCTCCAATTCCACCTCTTTACTCAACTTATTCGTCTTTACAAAATTACACCAGTGGCAATCCGCCTCTCCACAACCTGTATAAAAATCACGTGCTTGAATGCGGTCCCAAACATGATGAATCTGATCGCGCAATGTACGCGTATCTTCTTGTGTGATTTCCACCAATACTGATTTGATTTCTTTTTTATTGTTGGGTTCAATGAAATCAAATTCTGTACTCTTCACCTGGTATTTGCCTTGCTCGTTATTATCGATGAGTAATTTATAAAATACAGCCTGACGCCAGTAATCACCACCGTGTGGAGGATCTGCAGCAGGATTTTTTAATTTCTCTTTTGCATTGTCTGGATTACCGGTTTTATAATCGACCACATTTACTTGGTGTCCGTCGAATTCCATTTTATCGATCTTCCCTTTCAATGGGATGCCGTCTACAATAACATTACGAATATTTCTTTCTACAGAAACGATCTTATTGAATCCATTTATTTTCTTTTCATAATATTTATCCAACACTTCTTTTCCGTATTCCAGTCTCCTATCAAACTCTTCCCTGGTAAAGCTTTCACGGTGTCGGTACATATGCATTACAAAATCCTCGACAAGTATTTTTTTGGAGGGAAATGCTTTATTGGGATCGTTTTTCATTTTGTTGAAAAAGGATTCCAATGCACTGTGTACTGCTGATCCGAACTCGAGTGTTTCGCTTTTAGGCGAAGGAATTCGGATGAGATTCTTGTAATAAAATTCAAGAGGGCATTTCAAATAATTGTTCAAGGCAGTTACATTCATGGAGAATTTTTCCAATGCCTTATCAATAATGTCGTCGTCTAATTTTTCTATAACGGGTTGAAGAGGTGATGTCAATCGAACAAGGTTAAATGCCATGATGGTGGCTTCGTCTGGTACAACGACTACTTCTTCTAATGATTGTAACGATTTGATTTCTTCCACAAACTGACTCGCTTCGAGTTCTTTTCCATCCTCTCGTTGTTTGGCATAGGAGACAACTAGATTTTTTTCAGCACGGGTGATGGAAACATAGAAAAGTCTTCGCAGTTCTTCTTCTGCAATGGAAACTGCATTGGAAAGAAATAAATGATCCGGAAGTTTATATCCTCTGCTATTGCTTCGCTTCTTTTCCCAATAGCTTGAGTTTGAACCTGCAATGAATACATATTCAAATTCCAATCCTTTGGAACCATGTGCTGTGAGAAGGTTTACGCCTTTCTCGCTTCCTCCTACCTGAATAATGGGCAAACGGATTTCTTCTTTTTTCATGAGTCGTATTACTCTCACGAATTTGTGAAGATCTAACGATGGATCTTTTTTGGTCTCTTCTTTCATGAAATCAAAAAAGCTTGTCAATACCTGCAATTGCCAATGACTGTCGTGTGCTTTCATCATCACTGCCAACATACCTGTATCGTGTATGATTTTTTCAAGCAGTTGTTGAAGTGTGGTATTAGGTATTGAGCCGATCAAATTTTCAATTGTATTTCCTGCATTGGATAATTCATCCGAAATATTTTTTTCGAAAAGTGATCCTGCAATGGAGTTGATTTTATCTTGAATAATGGTTCTGAACCCAGCAGGTTCTTTTTTGTAAATTCTCTCTGTATTTTGAATACTCAGTTTTGCGATTTCAAGCGGACGAATACCGAACCAATCATAGTGAAGTATTTCAAACAACATCTCATCGCCGCTGAACGGAGTGTCCATTTCTGCATCGAGGTACTCAAACACTCGAATGATTTTTCTAATGAACGGGAGATCGAGTAGGTTGATATTTCTCTTGCTATAGAATAAAATATTTTTGTTTTTTAAGAAGTCTGCAAGCTCTTCTCCGTATTTATTTTCTCTATAAATCACTGCTATGCGATTCGGCTCAACGCCCTGTTGAAGAAGGGTTTCAATGGATTGAGTGATGCCGATCATCTCCTCTCTTGGATTGCGATAGGCTTGTATGATTGGCTTTTGTTGACTCTTTTTTAACTCTTCTTTTCCTGCCATCAATGTTTTATCCAGTCCGTTGATATGTTGGATCAGCCTTTCTTTATTTTGATTGATCAGTGATGTTGCTGTGTCCAGTATTGGTTGGGTAGAACGGTAGTTTTCTTTGAGGAGGATGGTTTTTATATTGGGGTATTTCTTGGTGAAAGCCAACATGTTTTCTACGTTGGCACCCTGGAAGCGAAAGATCGATTGATCGTCGTCGCCAACAACAAAAATATTAGCCTCTTCCCAGTAGCTGATCAACATTTCAACCAACTGGTTTTGTGTTCCGCTGGTATCTTGGTATTCATCCACCAATACGTATTGATAGTTTTCCTGGTATTGAGCCAGTAAATTTTTATTTTCTTTGAAAGCACGAATCACCCAATTGATCATGTCGTCAAAATCATACCGCTTTCGGTTGTGCATCAGATCTTGGTAGTGATCAAATTCTTTGACAGCTGCTTCAAGCTTTGTCATTTTTTCTTTTTCCTCGTTTATCTTTTCTGTTTTAAGATCTCCTGCGTTGAATTGTTTGTATTTTTTCTTGTAAACGAACTCCTCTCTGTTGGGAAGATCGTTGAGGTAGGTTTGAATCGCATCAAGAAGATAGTCGGGCGTCCATCCTTCCTTTTTCATGGTACTGAAAAGATGATGGAGGTTATTTGTTTCGAAATACACATCGTTGCGGTATCTCTTGAGGGGATGATTTTTTGGGAATCGATCGATCAGTTCACGCATCAATTCGATGGATTCTAATTCGGAGATGGGGTCCAACGAATTTTTTTCGAACAGTGAGAGGTTATCTTGAATAACCAGATTACAAAACGAATGATAGGTATGTATATTGACCTTGTAAGCATCAGGTCCGATCATTTTCAGCAATCGTTTACGCATGGCGATGGCACCGGAGTCGGTGTAGGTCATGCACAAAATATTTTCGGGTTGAGTATCGGTATCCAATAGAATCTTTCCGATACGGATAGCAAGTATTTGTGTTTTACCGGTACCCGGACCAGCGATTACCATAACCGGACCTTCCGTAGTATCCACCGCTTCTTTCTGCGCTTTATTTAGAGATTGATATGATTCTTCGAAGGGGGACATTTTAAATAAAAGGTTGTAGTTGTTGTAATGGTTTTAGTAGTTGTAATTGTTTGGATTTTTTAATTACATTCCGTCTTCAATTTACAACAACTTTCTCTTTGAGATGTTATTGTATTGATAACCACTACAACAACTACAACCATTACAACAATTACAACTTTCTCATGGTCTACTCCTTAAAACAAACCCAATTCCTTCCAATATCTCTCGATGAAGCATGGGATTTTTTCTCGCATCCGAAAAACTTGGCGGTGATGACGCCGGAGTATTTGAATTTGAAGTTTACCAATGAACTGTTTGGTGAGGAGATGTATCCTGGGCAGGTGATGACATATAAGGTGAAGCCGCTATTGGGTATTCCGATGTTTTGGATGACGGAGATCACGCATGTGGAGCCGAAGAAATTTTTTGTAGACGAGCAACGGGTGGGTCCTTATGCCTTATGGCATCATCAGCATCATTTTAAAGTGGTGGAAGGAAGAGTGGAGATGACAGATATTGTACATTACAAAGCTCCGCTAGGTTTTTTAGGAGACATTGCAGTTGCACTATTTATCAAGAAACAATTGGAAGGGATATTTGAGTTTAGGAGGAAGAAGGTAGAGGAAATTTTCTAACTGCGGGTTGTAGTTGTTGTAGTGGTTGTATTTGTTGTATTTCTTTTCCCTCGTCCCTCTACCCTACACCCTACTCCCTTGTCCCTGGCTGCTTACCCCGGCATCCTCGAAATATACTTCTCGATTTGTTTGATTTGATCTACCACTTGAGCGGTAGTCGGTTTTTGTGCTTTGGCTTTTTTGAAGAAATCTTTTGCGGCGCGGAATTCGCGTTTTTGCATCATGATTTGGCACATTTGCAAGTAAGCGAGAGCGGCGCTTTCGTTATCGGGTATTCCAGCACGAATGGCTTGTCTGATAAGGCTTTCACCTTCTTTCATGTTCCCTTTTTGCATGGCCATCATACCCAATTGGAGTTTATTGGCTCCTTCGGCTTCTTTCATAGGTAAGCCCAGGTCTAAGCTCTTTTTCATGTGCTTTTCGGCAGCATCGAAATCCTGTTTTGTCATTGCGATATTGCCCTTGAGGGTATAATAAACCGAGCGAACCGGCTTGTAGAGGAGGCCGGGGAACTTGATGCCGTTGAGTATTTTCTCAGCCCCTTCGAAGTCGCCTTGTTCGAGGTATTCTTGGATCAGGCGAAGAGGTCCGATAAAGAAATGGGTGAATATACAGAGCACACCGATTAGGTAGAGGGCAAAAGCAGGCCAGAAACCTGAAGTAACGTTTACCAGGATGGCTGCCAACAGGGAAATGATTCCGATTTGGAACCTGTATTTAATGAAGAAGTTGTAGAGTTTCATGGGGAGCGAAGGTAATAAAAAAGGGGCGAGGGACAAGGGAGGAGGGAGGAGGCCTGCCTGCCGGCAGGCAGGGGGGAGGGCTTGCCTGCTGTTAGGCAGTGAAAAGGGGCAAGAGATTGGGGTGACCGAATTTACCTAAAAGTCTATAATTTTTGGAGACTTGCTTGAAAGCACAAAATAGACTCATTTGAAAAACTCTCTGGTTTTAGTCTGAAAATGAGGTTGCTCATATTTAGTATATTTAAGTATAACTTTTTTGAAATGAAACAACTTCTCCTCCTGGTTCTTTTGGCTGCTCTTGCAACTCCATCCTCCGCACAGCAAAAACCTGTTTTCAAAATCAACCACGCTGCTGTTTTTGTAACCGATCTCAAACGCTCGGGTGAATTTTATACGCAAATCCTTAACCTCGATACCATCCCAGAACCTTTTCACGACGGAAGACATATTTGGTTAACCATTGGCAACGGAGTGCAATTGCATATCATCCAGGGAGCTGATAAAGAAAGAGAGTATTTTCAAAATACACATCTATGTTTTAGCACAACAGATGTAATAGGCTTCTCAAAAAAATTAGACGAAAAGAATATCAACTGGTACAACGCTGGAGGTAAACCCAAAGTGATTACCAATCGAATTGACGGCGTGCATCAAGTTTTCCTCAAAGACCCAGATGGGTATTGGATTGAAGTGAATGATGCGAAGTAGAGGGAGGAAGGGAAAGAGACAAGAGAAAAGGGAGATACAGCCAAATGAATAACAATTGTATATGTTTCGATTTCTTTTGATACTATTTATCTGCATTGGTTGTACAAAATCAACTAATGTGAACGATGTAGAAACGTTTCAAAAAAAATGGGAAAAGCTTGGAATAACAAACTATGAATTTACACTGAGAGTAATCTGTTTTTGTACATTGGAAACAGTAGGCCCTCATACTATTGTTGTGAAAAACAATGAAATCATAACCGTCAACGGTGCTCCTTATGATTCAACTAAACATTACTCCGTAAAAACAATTAAGCAATTGTTTGACTTTATTCAGGAGAGTCTTGCAAAAAAACCGGCCAGTAAAACCTTGGAATTTGACACTGAGTACTATTTCCCCTCCAATATAGCATTCGATTTCTCCACTATGATAGCG
>JAURIR010000035.1 GCA_030832645.1 Chitinophagales bacterium
CCATTGTTTGTCTAAAGAGAGCGCCTTTGCCGCTGCAAGTTGAACCGGAAGGAACATCCCGGAATCCATATTGCTTTTGAAGCGCATGATGTTATTGATATGCTCCTGATTCGCAACGATCATTCCTACTCTCCAACCTGCCATGTTGTGTGATTTACTCAAAGAATTGAGTTCGATCACCACTTCTTTGTCTTTATCAAAAGAAAAAAGACTGATGGGATGATCATTCAAAATGAAGCTGTATGGATTATCGTGAACGATTAGAATTTTTTCTTCTTTTGCAAAATCAATTACTTTTTGCAACAATACTTTATTAGGTAATTGCCCTGTTGGCATGTGTGGATAGTTCAGGAACAATAATTTAACTACCACCTGATCCTTCCTACATTGATCAACCAATGTTTTCAATTGATCTACAGAAGGATGCCACTGCTCTTCTTCCTTTAATTCGTACGTCAAGGTAGTCCCGCCCGCTAATTGAACAGCAGAGCGATAGGTTGGATATCCAGGATTGGGGATCAATGCTGCATCACCTTTGTCGAGGTAGGTCATACAAATATGCATGATACCTTCTTTGCTGCCAATCAATGGAAGCACTTCAGTATCAGCATTTACATCAATACCATACCATGTGTTGTACCAGTTGGCAACGGCATTGCGAAGAATCGGGGAACCTTTGTAAGATTGGTAGGCGTGCGTATTCTCTTTACTTGCCTCTGTATGCAATGCTTCTATAACAGTTGGATGAGGAGGAAGGTCTGGGCTTCCTATGCCCAGGTTGATTACTTTGTGTCCTGCTTTGTTCAATGCATCAATCTCTCTCAACTTTGTTGCAAAGTAGTATTCTCCTATTCCGTCTAATCTTTTTGAAACCTGCACCATACTCAATAATTGTATTTTCCTTTTTTATAAACACCCAATACACGCATGTATTTAGTGGCTGCTGATAATTTCTTCTTTACATTATTAAATTGTTCAAGTCCTTCAAATTCCAGATCTGCATGAAATCCATAATTGAACTTGCTTCCGGCGATTGGAAATGATTGCAACTTGCTTAGATTGATCCCTTCTTTGGCAATCAATGCCAAAACTTTTGCCAAGCTTCCTTGTGAGTGATCTGTATGAAAGTTGATGGATGCTTTGTTGGCATTTTTCACTTCGGTTTCTTGTTGCTGTAAAATCAAAAAACGGGTATAATTATCTTTTACATCATGAATCTTGGGTGTAATCATTTTCAATTGGAATAATTGAGCAGCAAGCTCACTGGCAATGGCAGCTACATGCTTACTCTTTCGCTGATGAACATGCTTTGCACTCAACGCAGTATCCTCCGTTTCAATAAGTTTCCAAGGAAATTTTGTGAGGTAGCCAAGGCATTGTTGCAAGGCCATTGGATGCGAGTGTACTTCTTTGATGTCTTCCAACTTCACACCTGGATTGACCAAAAGGTTTTGATTGATTTGGAGGTACACCTCGCCAGCTACATACAAGTTTGACTTCTGTAACAAATTATAATTCGGCATGATGCTTCCTGCGATCGAATTTTCAATGGCCATCACACCGCCGTTGGTTCTTTTTTTGCTGGAAGCCTCACGGATCAAATCAACAAATGTGGCACATGGAAGAATTTCTACATCATTCCCGTAAAAAAGTCTTGCAGCCACCTGATGAAAGCTACCCTCATAGCCTTGAATCGCTATCGGCTGCTGAAGGTGAGCCTTGTCTCCAGATAGTTGGATCTCGCTCTTCGACCTTATTCCTTGTCCCTTTGTATTTTCCTTTTTCATTTACCTGTATTAAAAAAAAGATCCCGGTGGTTGACCGGGATCTTTATGTTGATTTGTTTAGTTTGTTTAGGTTTCAACAAAGAGCTCCCGGTCTACTGTTAAAGTAGAAATAAAAATAAAAAGAGTACCAGTTGCTTCTTGTTGACATATAACAAATATAGGATAAAAGATTTTTTAAACAAAAATCTTAAAATCTATTTCGAGGACCCCCGCTATCGGCGTCGTTCATACGGATTTTGCGGCCTTTGAATTTTTTTCCATCGATTGATTTGACCATTTGATTGGCAGCACCCTTATCTATTTCGACCCAGCTGTTCATTTCCTTCATATCGATCCTTCCTAAAACATCTTTGCTTAGGTCGCTCATATCCAAAATAAACTGAAGGAAGCTGGCCTTATAAAAACCGTCTTTTGTGCCTAGATTGATAAATAGTTTTGTGTAACCGCTTCCGCCGGAAGATCGCTGAGAAGACCTGCCCATTTCTTTTTCTCTACGTTGAACACCTCTTTCATTTTTACGATCATCGCGCATGTTCAGGTCGGCTGCATTTTCGTAATACTGTAGAAAGCGATCGAATTCCAATGCTGCTACTCGTTGAAGAATTTCCTCTTTCTCCATCGAAGCAAATTTTTCTCTAAGAAGAGGGAGATAGGTTTCGTATTCACCGTGACTGATATCTGCCTTAAACATTTTATCAATAAAATGAAAGAATTGTTTTCTGCAAACATCTTTTCCTGATGGAATATCCAACTTATGAAATCTGTTGTTGATGAGTTTTTCAACTTGGCGAAGACGATATACTTCGCGTTGAGTTACCAAGGAGATACAGATTCCGCTGTTACCTGCTCGTCCTGTTCTTCCGCTTCTGTGGGTGTACACTTCAGGATCATCGGGCAATTCATAGTTGATGACATGTGTGATTCCCTGCACGTCGATACCGCGCGCTGCCACGTCTGTTGCAATTAAAAGTTGTAAACTTTTTTCTCTGAAACGTGCCATCACTTTATCGCGCTGCTGCTGAGTAAGATCACCGTGCAAAGCCTCGATATCATATCCTTCGCGAATCAATGATTCAGTAATATGTTGCGCATCTGCTTTTGTACGTGTAAAAATTATACCAAAGATTCCGGGATTGAAATCAATGATTCTTTTTAGGGTCTGGTAACGATTTACGCCTGATGTAACATAAAATTGATGATCAATGTTTACGTTCGCGGCATTTACTTTTCCGATGGTAATTTCGGCAGGTTGCTTCATGTATCGCTTGCTCACCTGACGCACTTCACTTGGCATCGTTGCACTGAAAAGCCAAATACTATTTCTGTTGGGTGTATTGCCCAAAATAAATTCAATGTCTTCCCTGAAACCCATGTTGAGCATTTCATCTGCTTCGTCGAGAACGATGTAGGAAATATTTTCAAGATTGATTGCCCTTCTTTCTATAAGATCAATGAGCCTACCAGGGGTAGCTACCACAATTTGAGCACCTTGTTTTAATTCTCGAATTTGCTGACCAATAGAGGCTCCACCATATACCGCTACGGATTGGATGGAACGCTTCTTTATGGAGAAATTCGTAATGTCTTTAGTGATTTGCATACAAAGTTCCCGGGTTGGACAAACAACCAAGGCCTGTGGTGTACGTTTAGCACTATCTATTAATTGGAGAAGTGGGAGTCCAAATGCAGCTGTTTTACCAGTGCCGGTTTGGGCCAAGCCAACAAAATCTTTTGTTCCGCTAAGGAGGATGGGAATAGCTTGCTCTTGTATGGGGGTGGGTTCCTTGAACCCGAGTGACTGAATGCCTTCTAACAACGACGCTTCAATACCTAACGCTTCAAAACTCATGTACTTTTTTTTGCAAAGTTAGTCTTATTGAGACAGATGGACGTTTTAGCTATGTAAAGAACTGATAATCAATTAAATAAAAAAAAGTCATCCCGTGGAAACGGGACGACTTCAACGATTGCTTGCCATATGAAAAAATCTTAGTGCTTAGTTGTGTCAGCAGCGGCAGCAGCTGTATCAGCAGCAGCAGTTGTGTCAACAACAGCAGTTGTGTCAGCAGCAACAGCAGTTGTGTCAGCAGCTGGAGTCTCTTGAGAACCACCGCAAGAAGCGAGGGCAGCGATAGCTAGGATTGCAAATACCTTTTTCATTTTTTTGGGTTTTTTGAAAGTTAAAAAGCTTAATTTTTCAATTAATACGCAAAGTAAAAGAATGTAACCCGAATTTGAAAAGTTTTTTTTGTTCTTTTGTGGGTTACAACACCATAATTAAGGGTATTAATACAAGCATTGTGGCGATCACCGAACAGGAAAAAGAGGTTTTTAGGGCTATTGGCATCAACGAAAAGGGGGCAATTGAGGCTGTTTACAAAGAAAATTACAGTCTGATCCAACATTTCGTAATAAGCAACAATGGAACCGAAGACGACGCCAGGGATATTTTCCAGGAAGCCATGATGGTGCTCTATGAAAAATCGAGGTCGCCAGAATTTGAACTGACTTGCCAAATCAGAACCTACCTCTACTCTGTTTGTAGAAGATTATGGCTCAAAAAGCTGCAATACGCTAGACGGATGGAAAGTCAAGTGGAGAACTACGACAAAATCGTAGCGGTGGAAGAAGATCTCGAGCAGCATGAAAAGCTCACCCAACAGTACTTAACCATGAGGACTGCCATGGGAAAGATCGGAGAACCATGTAAAAGTTTGATCGAAGCTTTTTATGTACACCGTAAAAACATGCACGAGATTGCTAGTTTTTTTGGTTACACCAATGCAGACAATGCGAAGAATCAAAAATACAAGTGCCTTGTACGGCTCAAAAAATTGTTTTTCGCCCAATATAAAAATAACTGACACGTAGAATAAAATGGACCAACATCAAGTTGCAGAATTAGTTGAAAAATATCTCAGAGGAGAATTGAATCCTGAGGAAAGGAATCAAATAGAGGAATTGCGTAAGTCAAATGCCGAAGTTGACCAGACGGTAGTAGAATATCATTTCTTCCTAGAAGAAATGGAGCGATACGGCCAGGTAAGAAGATTCAAATCAAATCTATACGATACACATCATACGCTCCAAGAAAATGGAGACATCAAACCTCTTTACTTAAAAGCAGGTGCAAAAATTATCAACCTTTGGAGCAAGTACCGCAGAGTCGTTGCGGTTGCTGCCTCTATTGCAGGTATTACAGCTCTTTTCATCAGTGGTATGATCACAATCTTCTCACCCAATGCCCCTATAAGAGACATTGAAGAATTGAGAAGAAAAGTAAGCAACCTCGAAAGACAGTCTACGAAGCAACTCTCCGAGTTTAATACGTTCAAAACAAAAATTGAACCAGGCGCAGACGTAAAATTTGGTGGTACCAGTTTCATGGTGGATGCCAATGGATACCTCGTTACCAGTGCGCACGTATTGAAAGGCGCAAAAAAAATCTACGTACAAAGTGTGGATGGAAAAGATTTCTTGGCAGAAATCGTAGACCAGTATACAGATGCTGATATCGCATTGCTCAAAATAAACGATGCTGATTTTGTTGGAAGTAATATACTCCCGTATGGTTTCAGCAGAAAGAAAACAGATTTGTCAGAGCCCGTATACACACTCGGATTTCCTAAAGACGAAATTGTCTACAACGAAGGATACCTAAGTGCACAAACAGGATTGGATGGAGATACCATGTCATGTCAAATTACCATCACAGCCAACCCAGGAAACAGCGGTGGTCCAGTATTCAATAAAAATGGCGAAGTCATTGGTATTTTGAATGCAAGACAGGCATCCGCTAATGGAGTTGTTTTTGCAACCAAATCTAAAAATATCTACCAATTTATCGAGAACCTTAAAGAAGCTGATAAAGACTTGAACATTCGTATAAAATCTGCTTCTTCACTAAAAGGCAGCAATAGGTCTACACAAGTGAAAAGAGTTCAAGACCATATCTACATGGTGAAAGTGGTATTGGGATAATTGAACGTTATCCTCTCCAGAGCCCTACTGGATATTCGCCCTGTTCCAGCAATATATCGATTGCCTTTCTTACTGCAGGAGCATCTTCCTTGTATGTTACACCAAACCAAATGGCATTGGTAGGAATGATTTCTATTTTTCCTCCTCCATCGTGCATGAAATCATCCGCAACGATGGGAATAAAAAATTCTGATTTAGGTTCTGCACCTCTCTTCTCAAGAAATGTTGCAAATAGTTTTTCCGAGTAGTCGAATATAGATGGATGAAAGCACCAAAAATTCATGGATACGATGGTGTTTACATCCAATTCTTTAGGAGTAAGCCCATCGTCGCATGTTACAACTCCGTTTTTGTAGGAAATATTCAATCGCTCTACAACGCTGTTTAGGTGCCCCTCATTATCAGTACTACAAACGCCTCTGTTAACAGTTCCATATTCGGAAAGAGTTTGCTTGAGCTGATACCCAATTATTGCATAGTGATTTGAGCTGCAATCAGTATGTAGAAACTCCGCGGCTTTTTCAAAGGAATCTCTACCGTAAAAATCATCTGCATTGATTACTGCAAATGGCTCGTTGATTACTCCCTTTGCACAAAGCACTGCATGGGCAGTACCCCATGGCTTGGTTCTGTCTGCAGGACGTTCATACCCATTTAAATGTGCATCCATGTCCTGGAAGACATAAGCAGTTTCAATTTTACCTTTTAGTTTGGGCTCGAAAATATCTTTGAACTGCTCTGCAAATTCTTCACGAATAATAAAAACAATTTTTCCAAATCCTGCACGTATCGCATCATAAATAGAATAATCCATGATAGTTTCGCCGTCTGGCCCAAAAGCCTCTATCTGCTTCATTCCTCCGTAACGGGAAGCCATGCCTGCAGCAAGTATCAGTAAAGTGGGTTTCATTCGGTTAACTTTGACGCAAAATTATGTCTAATTAATTTGTAATCAAAAGCGAAATTTAGACCATGCGTCCATCGGATTTTTTAGTGAACATAACTGACCCCTTAACTGAAGAACATGGAGTGAGCCTTAGCATGCTTCGACTGGATCGTATTCATCCGATCGTATCAGGGAACAAATATTTTAAATTAAAATATTATCTAAAAGATGCGATAGATAAAGGAATGAATACGGTAGCAACCTTCGGCGGACCCTTCTCGAATCATTTACATGCAACCGCTTATGCTGCTATAGAAAAAGGATTGCATTCAATTGGATACATCAGAGGTTACCCGCCATCAGCATTAAACAACACATTAAAAGATTGTATTGAATGGGGTATGGAACTCAACTACATTCCCGGAAGTGAATTCAACTCTCTACAGAATAAACTCATCAATCATCCCCCAACCAATACCTACATAATTCCAATGGGTGGATATGGCCTTATAGGGATGAAAGGCGCGAAAGAAATACTTGCATTCAAGGAAGCCAAAGAATTTGATTATATCGTAGCCGCATCCGGTACAGGCACCATGGCTGCAGGATTATTAAGCACTATATATGAACCACAGCAATTGATACTGCTATCCACGGTTAAGAACAATTTCAGTCTGCAAGAAGAGATCATGGCACTAGATAAAAGTTTAGAGCTGAAAAGAAATCAGATGAAAATCGTTTTCGACTATCACTTGGGCGGATTTGCAAAATGGAACAATGCACTGATAGATCAGATGAATTTATTTTACTCTTCTCATCAAATTCCTACTGATTTTGTCTATACAGGTAAAATGATCTACGGATTTTACCAACTCTTAACTACTAATTTTTTCGAAAGAGATAAAAAAATTCTATTGATACATAGCGGAGGCTTACAAGGAAACAGGAGCCTTAAAAATGGGATACTCCATTTTACTAACTTAGAATAGAATAACGCAAATTGCAATAGTGAAGAAATCGCTCGTTATATTGTTATTTCTGATGGTAAAACAACACTTGTTGATTGCCCAAGCATCGCTACCTGAGTTTAGCGCCATCGTAAAAAAAGGCACTACTATAATCAGCTGGAATACCCCTGCTGAAAAATTAACTTTATTGGTGATTCAAAAATCGACTGACTCCATAAACAACTTTAAGTCAGTCGCTTCTATGCCAGATCCCAATACACCCAATAATGGCTACGTAGATAAAAACAATCCAACTCAACTATTCTTTTACAGAATTTTTTATGTAGGAGTAAATGGAAAGTATTATTTCACTCGCTCCTCCAGAGCCACCAAAGAAGCAATGCCTCCTACTGAGTTGAAAACTTTCGTCAAAGACACTCTTCCCGAAAAAAACTATGGAGTACCTGCTGCATTGACGTTAGCAGAGCTACCCTCTCCTGCATTGGCAGAAATTCCAGAGCACATTCCAAAAAAAGAGCCCATTGATGCTTTGAAAATAAATGAAGAAAAATCTCTGGCTACGAAATTTCAGATAACTATTGAAACCGAAAAAATAGGTGCAGAAAGCACACTCAAAACAAATCCGTTTTTATTCATCAACAAGGATAATAACCTAATGTTGTTTCTTCCTGATATACATAAAAGAAAATTTCATTTACATGTCTATAAAGAAGATGGTAGCACTATTTTTCAAATGAAAAACATAAAGGACCCTCAGCTATTGATTGATAAATCGAATTTCATCTACAGCGGATGGTTCAAATATGAAATATTCGAGGGAGAACAATTGAAAGAAAAAGGCAGATTTTTAATCAACCCCGACTAAAGAATACTACACTCAAACACCAATTCAAATTTCTTTTTAAGCACTTGCTTTACTTCTTCCAAATCCACTTCTCGTGCCAATTCTTTTTGCATGGAGGTTACTTGTTTATCTGGAATACCACAAGGCACGATCATCGTAAAATAATCGAGGTTTGTATTTACATTCAATGCAAACCCGTGCATTGTTATCCAACGACTGCACCTTACTCCCATTGCACAAATTTTCCTGGCTTTCATTTTGTTATCGGGATCAATCCAAACACCCGTTTCACCTTTACTTCTTTCACCTTTGATACCATACTCAGAGAGCGTTAGAATAATAACCTCTTCTAAGGAGCGGAGATAACGGCCAATATCACGGTAAAATTTTTCAAGATCAATGATTGGATACCCAACAATTTGTCCCGGTCCGTGAAAAGTGATATCACCCCCGCGATTGGTTTCGTAATAAGCAATGTTTCGTTTTGCCAACTCTTCTTTACTGATCAATACATGTTCAGCTTTTCCACTTTTGCCCAAGGTATACACAGGCGGGTGCTCACAAAACAACAGATGATGTTGAGTCGACTCCACTATTTCTCCATTCGCAGCCTGTTTCTTCAAGTCGGCATTCTTGAAAAGAAGTGTTTCTTGAAACGTCCATGCTTCGCCGTATTCAATGCTTCCTAAATCCTGAAAATAAACCTCTTGTATCATCCTACATCAATTGGTGGTGAAACGCATTAACTTTGCAAAAATACAAGAAGCGCTCGTGAAAAAAGAAATAGAAACGCCAGAAGACATAAAAGACGATGGAGCAGAAGAACTCTACGAGCGGCTGGTTATTGTCGTAGACAAGGGACAGGAACCCTTACGCATCGATAAATTCATCTTGAGCAAGGTAGTAAATACTTCCAGAAACAAAATTCAACAGGCCATTGACAATGGGATGGTGACGGTAAATAATCAAAAGGTTAAATCAAATTATAAAACCAGGCCTTTTGATCAAATCATTTTTTACTCAGACAACGATCCTGAAACCTATGAAATCATTCCCGAAAATATTCCATTGAATATCTTCTACGAAGACGATCATGTATTGGTCATAAACAAACCTGCTGGAATGGTCGTACATCCGGGGTCGGGTAATTTCAGTGGTACCTTGATCAACGGAGTTGCATGGCACCTAAAAAAACAACAGCCAGATTTAGACGAAACAAAGTTGCCCCGTTTCGGAATGGTGCATAGAATCGATAAAAATACAAGCGGCCTGATTGTATTGGCAAAATCAGAATTAGCTGCCATCAAATTAGCAAAACAGTTTTTCGATCACTCAGTTCAACGAAAATACATAGCGTTGGTATGGGGGAATTTTGAAGAAACAGAAGGCACCATCACAGGTAATATAGCAAGGCATCAACGATTCAGAAAATTAATGGATGTATACCCTGAGGGAGATCATGGAAAAGAAGCCATCACACATTTTTCGGTAGTGGAAGACATGAAATATGTGAGCCTCGTGGAATGCAGATTGGAAACAGGAAGAACACACCAGATAAGGGTTCACATGCAGCATATCGGTCACCCACTCTTCAACGATGATGTATACGGTGGAGATACCATTGTAAAGGGAACTGTTTTCAGCAAATACAAACAATTTGTTGAAAATTGTTTTTCCATTTGCACAAGACAGGCATTGCATGCAAAGACCTTAGGCTTCGTTCATCCGTTCACGGAAAAGGAAATGTTATTTGAAAGCGAATTACCCGAGGATCTAAAATCGGTTATCGAAAAATGGAGAAACTATATTAACAATAGTCAATTGGCAGAAAGATCATAAACAGTTGCCGTAAAAATACCCCTCTCACTTCCCTTTACCATCACACCCCAATTTCCATTGTAACGAATTACAGAAGGATAGAGGTATCTTCCAAATTTTGAAATCTCCACTTCCATTGCCACGTTGAACTTATACACTCCTGCATTATAGCTCATCTTGTAATTTCTCGCCAACACCTCAAAACTATCGTAATCAAACCAGGTGGTCATTTCATCAATCACCACATTGTCTTTTTTAAAAAAAGATAAATCATCTTTAATTTTCAAAGAAAATACATAAGCCGATTTACCCTTGTATTCTTGTATATCTACTGCAAAATCATAGAGCTCTGCATGCGACTGATCAAATACCTTCACCTTGTTTCCCATCAATGGAATACCTGGAATGTCTTTACCAGGATTAAAGAATAACATTTTTAATTGCTCCTTATTTTTTTCCAATCCTTTCTTCCCCCTCAGAGTTCGCTGCATATCTTTTAAGACATTGGTTTGCCCGCAAACGGTATCCTTTGAAAAGAAAAGAGATGCATACAACTCAGCAGTATAATAATTATAATCACCCGAATTTGCATAGAAATCTCCGGTAGTTTTTTCTTCCAGAACATTTGTAACGCGGCATCCACGAGAAGCCCATTGCCGGGTTTTGCTGTAAAGACTGGCTTCTACCCTTCCTTTTTTGTCCAGCATTCGCACATCGTTTAGAGAAGAGAAGTTTAAAACACGTAAATTCTTAAATGCCTTGTAAAACGTAGTGTCATCCTCTACCTTACGAATGAATCCTGGAACATTGGTGCCACTTCTAATAACGATGGGAGAAAGAGATACCTGACGGCCTTCCCAAATAAAAGCACTGTCCTTGCTTTGCGAGAAAGAATAGTAATAATTACCCAACAGCAGAAAAAACAAGAATGCAATACCTTTCATACTGCACGCAAGTTACATCAATTAAAGATTTTGATCAGGACCGTTGCAAAAGAGGACTTTTGAGTATTTTACAGGCAATAAGATAAAGATGCGCTTACTTTTTTTAGGTGACTCGTATACAATTGGCGAAGGCGTTGACAGCACGCAAAATTTTCCTGGACTTTTGATACAACAATTAAAGAAAAATAATATCCCGGTCTCCTTCGATTTAATAATCGCAAAAACAGGATGGACTACAAGCGAACTAATGGAAGCAATCAACAAGCAATCCATTGACGCCGATTTCAACTTTGTTACGTTATTAATAGGAGTAAATAACCAATACAGAGGTTTGGACATCGCCACCTACAAACACGAATTTGAAATGCTTCTTGAAAAAGCTGTTTTTTTTGCACAAGATAATGAGCAATCGGTCATTGTTATCAGCATTCCGGATTGGGGTCGAACACCCTTTGCAGAAGGCAGGGATATCCAAAAAATCAGCGATGAAATTGATAAATACAATCAGATCAATCAAGAGATTGCCGCAAAATTTGGCGTTCACTACCTGAATATTACAAACGAAAATCGAGATCGGTCGAACGATGATTTCTACTTAGCAGCTGATAAACTACACCCCTCATCTGAAGAATATATCATTTGGGCAGAAAAACTGCTACCGATGTTTCTAATGAAGAATTGAAATTCCTGATTTTATAAATAACTTCTCATTTGAGTTGCATACTGCAACGCTTTGTCGCCAGCCTTTTGCGCAAAATCAGTGTCTTTGGAAGTATATATGATATCCCGACTTACGTTCACCAACAAGCCCACGTCTTTGTTCATGGCCTTCTGAGAAATTTCTTCCAAACTTCCTCCTTGTGCTCCCACACCAGGTACAAGAAAGAAATGATTAGGAACCAATTTACGGAGATTTATAAACTCATCACTTCTTGTGGCCCCCACTACAAACATTAAATTATCAGTAGTACCCCAAGTAGCAACTTTTGAAATGACCAATTCATAGAGCCGCTTGCTCTCTGTTTTTAGATCTTGTAATTCAAAATCAGCTGCTCCTGGGTTCGAAGTTAGTCCCAATACAATGGCCCATTTACCTTCAAATTGTAGAAAGGGTTTTACACTGTCCTCGCCCATATAAGGCGCGATGGTAATAGAGTCGAATGGAAGTTGTTGCAAAAATGCTTTCGCATACTGAGTTGATGTATTGCCTATATCGCCTCGCTTTGCATCTGCAATTTTAAAGTGAGTAGTAGGAATATAGTTCACCGTCTTCTCCATTGCCCTCCAACCCTCTAATCCATGAGATTCATAGAACGCAGTATTGATTTTATAAGCCACGCAATGCTCGAGTGTTGCATCGATGATGGCCTTGTTGAAAGCGAAAATGGGATCTTCTTGTTCTAATAAATGAGGCGGTATCAAAGCAGGATCGGTATCCAACCCCACACAGAGATACGATTTCTTTGTTCTGATTTGTTCAATTAAAAACTGCTTTCTCATCTACTTTCAATTGTTCAAAGATACTTCATTGACCACTTCTTTCAAGCAGTGAATGAATTGCCAAACTTCTACATAACTATTGTAAAGCGGAACCGGAGCAAATCTAATTACATCAGGTTCCCTCCAATCTACCATAAACCCTTTTTCAACAATCCGCTCGTATACTTCTTTCCCACTTTTTTTGAATTGAAGAGAAATTTGACAGCCTCTTTCAATGGGAGTAATCCTGGAAAAAAATGATTGTTCCATCCCGCTCAATAAAAAATCTGTCCATGCTTTCATCTTCTGTTGCTTGGCAACCAGCTGATCCCATCCTGCTTCCATAAAAATTTCCAAGGAAGCATTCAGGCAAGCAAATAGCAACAGCGGAGGTGTGCTCAATTGCCAAGAAGTTGCGTTGGAGGATGAAATAAAATCGTCCTTCATTAAAAACCGCTCGCTTTCTTTAACACCCCACCAACCTTCCAATCTGTTGAGGTGGCTGTGATGATGTTTTTCGTGAACGAATACGCCGCCAATGGTACCCGGACCGCCATTCAAATATTTATAGGAACACCAACAGGCAAAATCAATATCCCATTCATGCAGTTTCATTGCCACGTTTCCGACAGCATGTGCCAAATCAAATCCAACCATAGCCCCTGCTTCCTTTGCAGCCTTTGCAATACCCTGCATGTCGAATAATTGACCATTGTAATACTGAACACCACTTAAAAAAATAAGCGCTAGCTCCTCTTTATGTTTTTGGATTTGCTTTGCTATTTCTTCGTGAGAACAAGCAGTGCCGTTTATATCGAAGGGGATTTCGACCAGTACATCATCAGGATTCAATCCCAAATGCCTGATGTAAGATTTTAATGCATATTGATCGCTTGGAAATGCCTTTGATTCCACTAGAATTTTATTTCTTCTACCCTCCGGACGATAGAAACTAACCAACATCAGATGGATATTCACCGTCAGTTGATTCATGACGGAGATTTCATGAGGAAGAGAACCAACAATGATTGAAAGAGGCTGCACCAACTTGTGGTGGTAATTCATCCAGGGCTCGTCTTTTGCAAAAAAAGACTCTACGCCCTCCTCTTCCCATTGATGTAAAATTTTTTCAATAAAATAAGTTGTGCTTTTGGGTTGAAGTCCCAACGAGTTTCCTAAAAAATAAACGCGCTCTTTGCCATCTTTATTTGGAAGATGAAATTTATTCCTAAAAGAAGCCAGCGGATCCGATTGATCAAGCTGCTGAGCAAATTCAAGTGAAGATTGAAATGTAGTCATGTGTTAAATCGTTCCGGTTCTGCCTCCATCAACTGGAATGCTAACACCATTTACGTAGGATGCTGCAGGGGAAGCTAAAAAAGCAGCCATGGCAGCAATTTCAGAAGGCAACCCGAATCTTTTTGCCGGAACAGAGTTTTTCATGCGCTCTTCCATCTCTGATTTGGACACACCTCCTTTTTCAGCAAAGCTATTCGCAACTGCATCCAATCGTGAGGTGGAAATAAAACCAGGAAGCAAACTATTCACCGTTATTCCGTATACGGCCAACTCATTAGACATTGTCTTTGACCAGGAGGCAACAGCAGCCCTGATCGTATTGGAGACTCCTAAATGATCGATTGGGATACGCACTGATGTAGAGATCACATTAATAATTCTCCCCCATTTATTTTTTTTCATGGAAGGAATAACAGCTTGTGTTAAGATTTGATTGCAAACAACATGCTGCTTGAAAGCTTTTTCAAATGCCTCGGGTTCTGCTTCGGTAATTGGCCCGGATGCGGGTCCTCCTGTATTATTGATAAGAATATCGATAGCATGCTTGGAAGTGATTTTCTCTACCAACATTTTCAATGAGGTCTCATCCGTGAAATCAACAGAAAAAATTTCGTGCGATTGCCCATTGGAGGCAGCCAATTCCTTTTTTGCTTGTGACAATGCCTCGCTATTTCGTGCAAGTAAAATACAAGAAGCCCCTAACAAAGACAATTCGATTGCAATGGCTTTCCCAATTCCCTGCGAAGCCCCACTCACCAAAGCAGTTTTACCTTTTAATGATAATTCCATTTATGCATCCTCCATTTCTTCTCTGATCTGATCAGATACCTTGACTAAAATTTTATCTATGCGATGTCCATCCATATCAACAATCTCAAAAGTGAATCCTTTCCATTCAAAATGTTCTCCGGTAACAGGAATGTGTTCGAGCGAATGAAGGATGAATCCAGCAAGGGTATCAAACTCATGTTCACCTTCATTCATCCAATCTGTTTTTTCAAATCGCGAAAGAAATTCATAAAAAGGAATTTGAGCATCTACCAAAAAACTTCCGTCTTCACGTTGTACAATTTCATAGTCTTGCTCATCGTTTTGAGGTATATCACCTACAATAGCTTCGAGAATGTCGTTCAGCGTTACTAACCCCAACAACGTGCCGTATTCATCCACCACAAAAGAAGTATGCATCTTTGTTTCCTTGAATTTTTCCAACAACTGATAAGGACTGATATTTTCAGGAACAAAAAGTGGGGTCTTCATTACATCTTTAAAGGATATATCATCGGGATGGATATACATGTCTTTGATGGATACAATCCCTTTGATGTTATCGATGGTTTTATCACAAACAGGATAAACCGAGTGAGGCTCGGAGAGGATTTTTTCCCGAATACTTTTTTCATTGTCGTTTAACTCGAACCAAATTACGTCGCTGCGATGTGTCATCAGCGAAGTCAGATTTCTGTCACCCAAATGCATCACGCGTTCAATGATCTCCTGCTCGGTCTCTTCAATGGCACCATGCTCAGTACCCTCACTGATGATAGCCTTGATTTCTTCCTCGGTTACCAATGAATCATCTGACTTGATTCTAAATATCTTCAAAATGAATGATGTGGTACGTGTGAGCAGCCAAACAAAAGGATGAACCAATCGAGAAATAAACTGCATGGGCACCGCTACTGATTTGGCAATAGACTCCGGACTTGCGAGTCCCAATCGTTTGGGCAGTAATTCTCCAAATACCAAGGAGAAAAAAGTAATGATAACAACAACAATTGCGGTTGCAATTCCTGTGCTGTATGCAGCTAGAGTAGGAATTTGTAGAAGCCTGGATGCAACGTCATCAATTATTTTTTGTCCAGAGTAAATACCTGTTAGGATACCAATGGTGGTAATGCCAATTTGAACAGTAGATAGAAATCTATCTGGATGCTGAGCGAGTTTCAATGCTTTTTGTGCTTTTGAATCACCCTTATTTGCCTGACCTTCTAATCTGGCCTTGCGAGCAGATACCAGGGCAATTTCAGCCATGGAAAAAAACCCGTTCAATACTATCAGTAAAAAAAGAATTACAAGTTCATTCATGTTGCAGGTTGATGTAAAGATAATGCCTGATGGGTAATCCTATATCCCCACCAACCTAGAAGTATCCCCAATAAACCACCCACCAACACATCGCTGGGATAGTGCACACCCACATAAACCTGCGAATAAGCAATGATGCCTGCCCAGAGGTACAATAAATTGAACCATTTTGACAGCCTGCGAAAGGATGAAGCCACATAGGTAGCAAAAGCAAAATGGTTTAACGCATGGGAGGAGGTAAAACTGGGATTCGCACCGCAATATTTTGCCAGAAATCTAATGCGTACTGCCATGTAAGGATCCCGACAGGGGCGCAAACGATTGAAAGTATACTTTATAACCTGACTGCTTAGTAAATCAGTAAATGCTACAAGTGCGAAGGCTCCCACAATCCACCATATTGCTTTTTTCCCGAATACTTGAAAGGAGATAAACATTAGAAAAATGTAGAGGGGAATATGAAAAATAGATTCCCTCATAAAGAGCGTCACCTGATCTACAACAGGATTTGTCCATTGACGGTTGATCAACAGCATCAGCGAATCGTCTATTTGCTGAGAATAATTCAAAAAGCTGCTGTAAATCATAGTAAAAACGGACATTAAGCGAAAATACAACCTATTATTGACCTTCGTAACCGTCTGAAAATTAACAAATAATACAAACTTGTCATTTATACCCGGGAAGGTTTGTTGGATTGGAGAAGGCGCCATTTTTTTGTAATTTTGCAACCTCAAATTGGAAATGTGGCACTTATCAAAAGTATTTCAGGCATCAGGGGAACGATTGGCGGAAAACCAGGAGAATCCTTATCACCGATCGATGTAGTTAAATACACTGCAGCGTTCGGTCAGTGGGCTGTTTCATCTGGAAACAAAAAAATCGTTATTGGCAGGGACGGAAGAATGAGTGGCCCAACCATTGCTCATTTGGTAGGCCAGACATTGTTGGCACTTGGGGCAGAGGTAATCGACCTTGGTCTTTCAACGACCCCCACTGTTGAAATGGAGGTAGTCCGTGAAAAAGCTGCAGGTGGAATCATCATCACAGCAAGTCACAATCCAAAAGAATGGAATGCACTAAAATTATTGAACGATAAAGGAGAATTCATCAGTGCTGAAGTCGGTGCCAATATTTTGAATGATGCCGAGAATAATCAAATTGATTTTGCTCACGTAGACAAAATGGGTAAAATACTCTACCGAGATGATCATGCAGAATATCATCTTGAAAGTGTAGTCAATTACCCGTTGGTCAATAAAAAAGCAATTGAAAAAAGAAAGTTTAAGATTGTGGTCGATGCCATCAACAGTACAGGTGCCATTTTTGTTCCTGCACTCTTGAAAAAACTCGGATTAGAAGAAGACCAAATCATTGTGTTGAATGGTGAGGTAAACGGAAAGTTTGCTCATAATCCCGAACCATTGCCGCAACACTTGAACCAACTCTCTGCCGAAGTGGTTAACCAAAAAGCAGATCTTGGCATTTCAGTAGACCCAGACGTTGATAGATTGGTATTGGTATGTGAAGACGGATCGATGTTTGGCGAGGAGTATACCCTTGTAGCAGTAGCGGATTATGTGTTGAGTAAGAAAAAAGGAAATACTGTAAGCAATCTCTCCTCTTCTCGTGCGCTGAAAGATGTTACCGAAAAACATGGTGGCCAATACCATCCAGCAGCAGTCGGCGAAGTGAATGTGGTTGCAAAAATGAAAGAAGTCAATGCCGTTATTGGCGGAGAAGGCAATGGTGGAATCATCGTGCCGGATTTTCATTACGGAAGAGATGCATTGATTGGCATTGCATTGGTGTTGACCCACCTCGCAGAATCAAAAAAAACTGCTAAACAAGTAAGAAGCAGCTATCCGGATTATTTCATCAGTAAGAACAAAATTGAACTGGAAAATGGCATCAACTTGGATGAAATCTTTTCCAAAATTCAACACAAATACAAGTCAAATCCCTTGAATACTATTGACGGACTTCGCATTGAATTTGATAACGACTGGGTTCACCTGAGAGCAAGCAATACCGAGCCCATCATTCGAATCATCGCAGAGAGTAATTTCGAAACAACCGCCAATAATATCGCCAATAAATTGATCAAAGACATACAGGAATCTATTTAAGTTGGTTTAGGTATATTTGATTTTCTGATTAGCTAGCATGACGCCAAGAATATATTTAGACAATGCAGCCACTACTCCAATCGATCCCTTGGTGTTGGAGGAGATGATCCCAT
>JAURIR010000036.1 GCA_030832645.1 Chitinophagales bacterium
TCAAAGTTTTTACGCAGATCAATCAATTCGAACATCGTGGTTCCTTGGAAGGATGGATCTTGCGAATAGTAGTACATACATGCATCAACCACCTGAAAAAAAATAAAAAATTCAAAGAGCATGTTGACCTACTTCATGCTGAAAATATCGTCAGTAACGAGGAGTACCTGCCGGGTATTCTTCAGGCAAAACAAGTAATTGAATGCATTCGTCAGTTACCAATTGGCTATCGAACGGTATTGAATCTGTATGCTATCGAAGGGTATTCGCATCGTGAAATCGGAAACATGTTAGAAATCGAAGAGAGTACCAGTAGATCTCAGTATACAAGAGCAAAAAATTTATTGGAAGAGATACTTGTTAAGAAAAATATCCTACAAGTTGCTAAACAAAAGAATAAGTGGCTAGTATCAGTTAGTGGATAAAAGCCCTTCGGATGGAAAATAGATGAGTTAATGAGAAACAAAGATCAATTAGAGCAATTACTGAAAGAGAAGAGTGATCAATACATGATGTACCCTTCCGACCGTGTGTGGAAGAATATCCAAAAGAAAATTCAGCCTAGTCAAACCTGGACTATTCTTTCGGCCTCTTTATTGTTTTTTCTGGCAGCCAGTGTTTCGGTTTTCTTCAATGAGCAACGAGTTGCAGTATACGAACAGCCCTCTGGTCAATTGGCCTACCAAATGAAGGAAAAGAAATGGGAAAATACGTTGCCGCCTGTTTGGATAACCAATGAAAAAAATAAAAACGCTTTCGTACCTGCTGAACTTGATAACAATGGAATAAAATCTGCAGTATCCTTCAATCAAATCCAAGAACTTCCTCTTGAGCTTCATCCTCTTCAGGATCCGATGGAAACTCCATCTAATCTGGAAAAAAATATCAGTTTTGAGCACTCCATTCATCCAAAAGGAAAAAAACTTGGTCTGATGGAGAGCATTTCGAATGTTCTTGTAAAAGCAAGACAAATCGGCAAAGCAGCTACCTGGCAAATTTATTTCTCACCCACTATGGGATACAGAACCTTGAAAGAGGTATCTAATAGCATCAATTATCAATACAGCTCATATGCATACAATACTACTGCGCTGTTTGCCAGAAACATAAAAGATGCAGTTTCGCATCGGCCAGGTGTTGGATTTGAAATAGGAGCTGCCATGCAATATCCTCTTACAAAAAGAATCAGTGTAAAAGCAGGACTTCAAGCCAACTATCAACACTACCAGATTGATGCCAACCGTTGGATTCCGGAAATTGCAACCTACGGGATGAATAATGTAGGCTTTGCCAGCTATCCAATCAACGCAATATCAGGGTATAGAAACGGCAATTCACCTACTTCCAATGTTACCTTGCAAAACGAACGCTTCATGATTTCCATGCCAATAGGCTTCGATTACAGGGTCATTGGAAATAAGTCGCTGAACTTTTCGGTGGCCTCCACCTTGCAGCCAACCTATGTAATGAACAGTTCGGCCTATTTACTCTCTACCAACCTTAGAAATTATGCAAAAGCCCCTAACCTGAATAGAAGATGGAACATCAATACAGGTATGGAAGCAAACGTTAATTTTCAGAAAGGTTCGTTTAAATGGAGTGTTGGTCCACAGTTCAGGTACCAGCTACTCAATAGCTTTACAAAAAAATACCCTATCAAAGAAAATCTGTATGATTTCGGCATCAGATTGGGCGTTATGAAAACACTGAACTGAACTTCACTTTGATTTGCTTGTTACATTTGCATCCAACCAACTCCATTGGACAGAGAATCATTTATATCAATTCAGAAAACATTGCCAAACGAACCAGGTATTTATAAGTACTATGGGGTGAATGGTAAATTGATCTATATAGGGAAAGCCAAAAACATACGGAAAAGAGTCAGCTCCTATTTTACTGCTACGAATATTTCCTTCAAAACCAGAGAGCTGGTTAAGCAAATTAAAAAAATCGATTACACCATTGTTCCTACAGAGCACGATGCATTGTTACTGGAAAATGCACTGATCAAAGAGTTTCAACCGCGTTTTAATATTGAATTAAAAGACGATAAAACCTATCCATTTATTGTAATCAAGAAAGAACCTTTTCCAAGAGTATTTCTTACGCGCAGAAGAATAAACGACGGATCTACCTATTTCGGTCCTTACACATCCATTCATACGGTGAGAGATTTGCTTGAGCTCATCAAACAAACCATTCCGCTTCGTACCTGTCACCTTAACTTATCTGCAGCTGCTATTCAGAAAAAGAAGTACAAAGTATGCCTTGAATACCATCTGGGTAATTGTAAGGCCCCTTGCGTATCTAATCAAACCATAGAGGAGTACGATGCAGGAATTGAGCAGGTTAAACATCTCTTAAGGGGCAATCTCAGTGGCATCATCCAACAATACAAAATAGAACAAAAGGAACTGATCGATACTTTAAAATTTGAAAAAGCATCGCTACTTCAACAAAAAATCAAAGCCCTTCAACAGTACAAATCCAAATCAACAGTAGTGAGTCCCAAGCTGGGTGATATGGATGTTTTTTCCTTTGCGTCGGAAGACGACTTGGTAATCATCAGTTTTTTGACGGTTCGGAACGGAACCATCGTTAATTCGGGCACAATGACGTTTAAAAACAAAGCAGATGATGCATTGGAGGATGTACTTTCTCAAGGCATAATGCATTATCAACAAACCTACCACATCGAGTTGCGCGAACTCATCGTACCCTTTTCGATTGAATTTGGATTTGAATCGTTTACAGTGACTGTTCCTAAATCGGGTGAAAAGAAAAAACTCTTGGATCTGGCCAATACGAATGCAGTATACAAAGCTGGCCAACTTAGAAAAAGAAAAATGCTGCACTTATCCGACGATTCAGCCGATAAGTCGAGCTTGTTAAAAAAAACGCAACAGCTATTATCGTTGCAAGAAATACCCAGACACATCGAATGTTTTGATAATTCAAATTTTCATGGACACTACCCTATATCTGCAATGGTATGTTTCAAAGAAGGAATGGCCATCAGGAAAGATTTTCGATTTTACCATGTGCGATCTGTAAAAGGAATCAACGATTTTGCTACTATGAAAGAGGCAGTTACAAGAAGGTACCAAGGCTTGTTGAGGGATGACGTCGAATTGCCACAACTGGTAATCATTGATGGTGGAAAGGGTCAATTGAATGCTGCCATGGAAGCAATTCAGGAACTTGGATTGGAAGGAAGAATGACATTGGTTGGATTAGCCAAAAACATAGAAGAAATATTTTTCTACGGAGATAAAGAGTCGCTTCAACTACCTTACAACAGTGAAGTATTATTATTTATTCGGTCTATCCGAGACGAAGTTCATAACTACGGAATAAATATTCATCGAAAACTCAGAAGCAAGGGTACGTTTAAAAATGAATTACTCGATATAAACGGCATCGGACCAAAAACTGCCGAGGAGTTATTGATTCATTTCAAATCAGTCAAGAATATTGAAAAAGCAAGTTATGAGGCCCTGAAAGAAAAGCTGGGAGACAAGAAGGCGCAATTGGTATATGAGTATTTTAGAAAATAAAAAAGCCGATCGAAATCGGCTTTTACTATTGTTACTTTAAAGATTAATAGGACCACAAATCTTGTTCGAAGTTGAATATCTTATTCTTAATATTATCGCCTTCTAACAATTGTAGAATATTGTCTTTGATGTACTGTTTGATAAAAAGATCGTACGGATTATCAATAGAAGATTTCACAATTTTACTATCGAAATACCTGGTTTCAAACAACTCTTCCCAACTCATTCTACCACCAAAATTTTTACTATTGTACACATCGTACTTGGCAAGTGTTGCTCTGAGATCAGGGTAATAAATCCAGAACAAAGGAGATTCGCCTAATAAATTTCCTGATTCATCCAAATAGGTTTTCATCGGTGCAATGCCAAGAATCCTTACGTACATTCTAGAAGATTCCTTGTCAAATACCCATTCTTCCTTGATACGGTATTTGATGATATCGTCGGGATTGAAATCACGGCATACCAAAGAGTCTTTGAAAACACCCTTGCTGCCAGTAGGATCTTTGGCCCAATCAATTACCTGCACAGAATCGCATCTTCCTGTAATCAACTCACCTACCCGTGCAACAGGCAATGGGGTAGTGAAGCGGTCGTCTACATTTGCATCAAATGCAGTAACGTCGGCGTTCTTCACAGCTCTCAATAATATATTTACGAAACGTTGGTTTCCATTATCATCATCTGCTTTGAAACGGAAAGGGAGATTCATTTTTTCGCGGATATCAATCTCTCTCCAAACTCGTTGGCGGTACCAGGCATCGTCTTCTCTGATATTTTCGTATGCAAGCGGTGTTCTTGCTTTAACTAAATTTCGATCAATGGATGCATCGTTTCTCAACGAAACTTTTACTGAATCAAATGCAAAGGGGTCTTTCACCGGAACGGTAGCCGTTGCGGGTTTAGCTGTATCTACTGAAGGAGGTGCAGCTATTGCAGCGTCCGAAACCTGACCTTCGGCTGGATTCGTTTTAGCGGGCGTAGCTTTCTTGGACTTTGAGGAAGCAGTCTTTTTTGCAGCAGGTTTTTTGGTTTGCGCATGCGCAGAAGGCGAACCCAGTAACAAAACAGACGGCAACAAAATCAACGAAATCAGCATTCTTTTCATGATCGCTTGTTTATCAAGTTTCTTTTATTTCAAGTTATACGACAATCCAGATGGTAGCACTCTAGTTCTGCCAGCGGGATCTTTCACCGTAATTTCAGTAATCGCTACAAGTGCCCCTGGCTTTAATTTATTTACCAATCCTGCTGCAGCTCCGCTCCATCTTGGACCTTTGTTTTCCATTGGTGCATAGTCTGGGATATCTGCACTCAATGCACCAATTTTATAGCTCACTACTTCGAAGGGAGCGTCGAATTCAGAATCTTCCAATTTTGCAATTACACCGCCCATTGCTTTGAAAGAAGCGGAGGGCACTGCACCTGGACGAAGATTTCCTACATAGGCAGTGGGATTAGGAAGCTGCTTCACGCGAAAACCAACTTTTCCAACTGGCTTTCCATCAACCAATACAGTTACAGTTTGCTCCCCGTATGCTCCAGGATTGGGTTTCACGATATATTTGCTTCCACCAGATTTAGTAATAGTACCACCCGAAAATTGAGCAGATACTTTTTCGCTTCCGGCACCAGCAGTAATGGTAAGTGGATTGTCTACGCCAATATATAATACGTTCATTTTATCAGCAGATGCTGCAACACCAGATGGAGTACCAATAGTATAGTTTACTTTTTTCGATACGGTTCTTTTCTCGCCTGTATTCGGGTCGATAAAACTAACTGTAACATTCATTGTTTTGGTTCCGGCCGCACCCACAGAAAATTTTGATTCTGCAACACCGCTTGCATTTACCGAAATAGTTCTACCATCGATAGTAACTACTGGTTTCACATTGGAATTGAAGGCACCGAGTCCGGCGGTTACAACCATTTCCTCACCTGGCATTAAGTAATTAGAGCTGGTTCCAACCAAAGGCTCGAACTTATCCAAGACCAACTTTACCGAACCAACTTGGTTGGCACAAAAAGCAGCCGCAATATTTTCAGAATTTTTAACGTCGTTCTGAAATTTACTTAAGATGGTAAGAGCAGCTACGGTAGGCGTCATATGAAAATAACTGTTCACCCAATCGGTAACTTTATTTCCTGTTAGTGTATTTCCTGCGTTTGACTTAGGGATTTCTAAATTCAGTGGGAGCTTGGCACCAATTTGAGCAGCCAAGTCTTTATCGATTGCCAACAACTTTACCTTGAATTCGCCCAAAGCTTGATACAAGTCAGCTCCATTGCTATTTTCAGTAAAATATCGTGTAGGTGCTTCGATATCATCTTCTTTGTAGTCTCCAGTTGATTTATCTAGATCGGATTCTTCTTTGAGCCCCTGTTTGTATGATTCAATTTTAGCATAGATATCTTGCGCCAATACCCTCACTTGATCTGCCTTGGGTTTCCAGATAGCAGCCTTATCTGAGGTCTTGGGGTCTTTGAGCATTTGATCAAAATTGTCGTAAATGGATTTATTGGATTCATTTAAAACATTGTTAGAACCACTCAAACTGAATTCAACCACTTTGAATGCATTCAATATTTCCGCAGACACGTTTAAGGCAAGAAGGGCAGTCAACACCAAATACATGATGTTGATCATTTTCTGCCGAGGATCCTTGGGTAGTGCCATAGTATGAGTTGAGTTATTCTTTTATTGGATAAAATACTGATTAACCTTTCGCTTGCATAGCAGATAACATGTTGCCATAAATGCTGTTCAAGCTGCTCAAGTTCTTCGCGAGCAAACTGATCTGCTCTTGTGTTTTCTTGGCATCACCCACTCCATCTACCAATGACTGACTTGCTTTAGCAAGATTTTCATAGAAACCATTCATCATCTTCAAATGATTGGTCATGTCGCCTAATTCAGACTCGTATACTTTATTCAACGAACCAAGATTTTTATTCAGCGTTGCCATTTGCTCGTGGAATACTTTTGAACTGTCTGCAGCGGCATTGAATTGCTGAAGAGAGCTGGCGGTACTGGTATATGCATCTTTTAAGTTTACCAAAGCAGCAGAAGCATCTTTGGTTTTATTGGTAAATTCTGTAGAGGCAGTTGCCATATCACCAACATTTGAAAGTCCCTGTATGGTTGTATTCAATTTCGCAAAACTCTCATTCAATTTTTTTAAGTTATCAGGGTTGATTTCTTTTTCAATCAACTTTTTGATTTCGTCGTTTGCCGGAGAGGAGTCTGTATTTTTTTTCAATGCCTCTGCAACCTCTGCCATTTCATTTCCTGCTGGAGGTAGGAAAGCATAAAGTATGAAGATGGCCGCTTCTGTTAGCAATCCTACTGTTAGCATAAAATCTGCAAAAGACTTATGCAAGAGCTTCGCCCATGCACCGAAGATTACGACAGCAGCACCCAAGCTTACAAGCGTATTGACTGTTTTTTCGATTTTTTTTGATTGAAGAGCCATGAAAGGGATTTTAAAATGTTTGAATTATTTCTTAGCCATTGGCGGAAGATCGATTACGCAACGAAAGCCGACATAGGATTTAGCAGTGTCCTGGTATTCGTAGGTACGGGTACCGTTTTGTAGAAAATACCCCACATCTTTCCAGCTTCCACCTCTTACTACTTTTCTTTTCATACGAGGAGGATCTGATTCGAGTGCGTTGTATCTGATATCTGGGTTGAGATCGTGCTGAAAATTGTAAGCACCTTCGTAGTAAAGTGAAGAAGTCCACTCCGCAACGTTTCCTGCCATGTTGTACAATCCAAAATCGTTTGGCCAGTAGGCATCTGCTCTTACGGTATACAAACCACCGTCTTCTGGATAATTTCCTCTGCCCGGTTTGAAGTTGGCCAACAGACAGCCTTTTTTATTTCTCAGGTACGGACCTCCCCAAGGATAAGGCGCTTGAGATCTGCCACCTCTTGCAGCATATTCCCACTGAGCCTCGGTGGGTAATCTGAAATCTGATTCCTGAATACGTCCTTTTGAGTCTAGAAACGAATTCAAATAGTGCGTTCTCCATGCACAAAAAGCAGATGCCTGCTTAAAGTTTACCCCTACTACCGGATAATTACCGTAGGCTGGGTGAGAGAAATATTTTTTTGCATAAGGCTCGTTGTAGGAGTAGGTGAAATCTCTTATCCAAACCAATGTATCTGGATAAATAGGAGTACTGTCTCTTACAATGAAAGTGCCACGTGGCATGCCTGCATTCTCACGCTTTGCTGCTTCCCTAAGATCGAAAACTTCAGATTTGTACAACAGCTTTCTGGTATCCAATTCTTTCTTTCCGTTTATTCTGTTGTCGGGAGTAGTAATAAGTGCGCTCAACTGCTCCTGCATTTTTGGATCGTTCCATTTGATCGTTTTGGCTTTCAACCAGTCGATTGCGCTGGATCCATCAGGAGATTGTTTTTTATAATTTAATATGGATGCTGCAATGGAATCCCTCACCCAGTATACAAATTGTCTGTATTCGTTGTTGGTGATTTCAGTTGCATCCATCCAAAATTCGTTCATGGACACCTGCTTGTTCCTTGAAGTAAAAGATGCACTGACATCTTCATCAGATGGACCCATGTGAAAGGTCCCTGCAGGAATAAAGACCATTCCATATGGTCGTGGGAATACATATTTACCGCCTATGTCAGCGCCCTTTAATTGTCCGTCGCTAACAGGAGTTTTTTTTGATTTACCAATGTTACCACAACTACTGATGGAAACAATCAATAACAAATAGGCAGAAAAACGAAATAAATTGCCTTTCATCTGGATCCCTGGTTTAGTAAGCATATCAACAAATATATACCAATTTATACTATGTAATTTTAACGTAATTCGTTAATAATCTAAATTTTAACAAGGCAGAAACACCTTCTTAAAATAGATAAAAACGACCTCCCTGGGTCGGTTATTGCTATTGAAGGACTATGATTTTGTTAATAAAAGGGTAAGAGCCTTTTCGGGGGTCTGAACGGGTGCCTGACAGACATATTGTTTACAAACATAAAATGCTACCTTCTTCTCCACCGATCGCCCCTTCAACAAGGGGAATTCGTCGGACTCCTTTTTCCCTATAACGACCACCTTATTGGGCACAAAATGGCTCAAAAGTTCTGCTGCGCCCTTTTGAGGATCCTTCCCCACAACCGCCACCTCATAAATTCCTTGGGTCATTTCCAGCAATTGACTGGCCCATTTCCCAAAGGATGTTGGATACTTTACAAGGGTATGTTGCATGCCCTCCAGCATTTTTTCTGCTCTTATCCGCCATTCGGGCACCTCAAATAAAACAGAAAAACGGTGCAGATTCCACGACATAATGCTGTTCCCACTGGGAGTGGCCCCATCATATACATCGATCTTTCTTATAGAAACATCCCCATGAAAATCGGGTGAATAATAAAAATACACACCCTGTGCATCACTGAAATGATGAAGTACGTATTCTAACACTTGTCTAGCCTGCTTCAAATAGTCTATTTCCCCTGTTGCCTCGTGTAACAATAACAAGGATTGTATTAAATAGGCAAGATCATCCAGAAAGGCAGGAAATTTGGCTTCTCCGTTCTTGTACGTATGCTTCCAAATTTGTTTTTCTTCGTTAAAGAAATATTTTCTCAGAAAGTCAGTATTCTCTTTCGCCAGCTCCCTCCACTCTGTTTGCTCAAATACGATGGAAGCATGTGCGAGTGCAGCAGACAATAGTGCATTCCATCCCAGAATAATTTTATCATCCAACCCGGGTTTCACTCTTCTTTCCCGAGCGGTCAATAATTTCTTTTTCGATTTTTCGATGTCAATGCGTGCTTCTTTCTGTTCGATTTGTTTTTCTCTAGCCCACTCTTCGATGGAATGACGCACAAACAAAATATTGGTATGCTCCCAATTTCCATTTTCTTGGATATTGAAATAATCAGCCATCATAGCGGCATGATCCCCTAAAACGTTCGTAAACTCTTCTTTTTTCCAAGTATAATATTTCCCTTCCTCGCCTTCGCTGTCTGCATCCAATGCAGCATAAAACCCATGCTCACTGCTCAGCAATTCTCTTTTAATAAAATCGACTGTTTCAAAAACTACTTGCTTAATCTCTGAGTCTTTACAAATTTGATAGGCCTCGGTTAAAACAGTCAACAATAAAGCATTGTCGTAGGCCATTTTCTCAAAGTGAGGAGCGAACCATTTTACATCTGTAGAGTAACGGCAAAAGCCACCCCCTACTTGATCGTATATACCCCCTCGCAACATTTTTTTTAAACTGAGCAATGCTTGGTCAAGTCCTTCTTGGTTTTTAAAAAAATGATGGTACCGCAACAAATATTGAATAGAATAGGTCTGTGGAAATTTCGGAGCATTGCCAAAACCTCCCTCAAGCATATCTGCGGAAGCCATGATCTGATCAAAAATTTTATGTGCTTGCTGCTCAGTGAATTTTTCATCTACAGGAAGATCAATTTCTAATGTGGATGTGTACTCAAAGCGATTCGCCTTTTGCAAATGCTCCAGCAATTGGTTTGCCTGTGCTTCTATTTCAGACCTTCGTTTTAAAAATGCATCGTGCAGTTGTACCAGCAATTCTTTCCAAGATATACGCTGGTGCATAGCAACAGGCGGAAAGTAGGTACCCCCATAAAAAGGTTTTCCATCTGGCGTAAGAAACATGTTGAGTGGCCAGCCTCCTTGTCCAGAAATAGCCTGCAATGCATCCATAAAAAAATGATCCAGGTCCGGACGCTCCTCCCGATCAATTTTAATGGAAACGAAATGCTGGTTCATTAAATAGGCAGTATGCTCGTCCTCGAAACTTTCTCTTTCCATTACATGACACCAGTGACAAGCCGAATAACCAATGCTTACCAAAATCAATTTGTCTTCTTTTCTTGCCTTTTCCAACGCCTCTTCGCACCAAGGATACCAATCAACCGGATTGTGTGCATGCTGAAGTAAATAGGGACTCGTTTCCTTGATGAGTTGATTGGTAAACTTCATAAAAAAAGAACCCCCGATGGATCGGGGGAAATTTTTATTTGGATGATTTTTTTTCTTTGAGATATTTTTCAAGAGCCGATACCATGGAAGGAACTTGAGGCTCCGGTGCCTTTACTTGAAGTTGTAAGCCCGCTTCTTCGATGGCTTTAGAAGTATTGGTGCCAAATGCACCCAACAAGGTACCGTTTTGATAAAAATTTGGAAAGTTCTCCAAGAGACTTTTTACACCACTGGGAGTGAAAAAGCAGATCAAATCGAAATCATGCACAGCAATTTTTGATTTCACATCACTGCTGACAGTACGGTACATATATGGTGTTACGAATTCACAATTGTGCGACTTCAACCAGTTTACAATTTCATTGTCTTGCTGATTTTCAGAGCAAGGATACATGAATTTTTCGTTTTCCTTATGCTTGTTGATCACATCAAACAATCCTTTGTTGGTGCCATCGTTGCTAAAGAAAACTTTTCTTTTTCTGTATAAAATGAATTTCTGTAGGTACAATGCCACAGCTTCGCTGATACAGAAATACTTGGTATCCTGAGACACTGTCACTTTCAATTCTTCGCAAATCCGGAAGAAGTGATCGATCGCATTTTTGCTGGTAAGAATGATGGCTGAGTAATTACTTATTTCCACTTTTTGCTTCCTGAACTCTTTCGAGGGAATAGCCTCCAGTTGGATAAATGGAAGGAAATTCATCTCCACATTGTACTTGCTGGCAAGCTCAAAATAAGGTGATTTTGGAGACTCTGGCTTAGGCTGGGTAATAAGGATTTTTTTAACGGCTTTTATGTCGCCGACAACTGATTTCTTACCGTTTTTAGTCATACCCACGATCAAATAATGCACAAAATTACTAAAAAAAATACTGAGCAGATCCCTTTCAGAGCAGACTTAACTAAAAATTTTTTTCTGCCTGTGGAAAATTTTCTGAATAAAATTCAACAAGGTATTGGTTTGCATGTTTGGATCAGAGCAACCCATCGGTCAGTAGAAAAATACCAGACGAAATGAATTTTAAGAGAATAGCCGTGGGGAGCACCTCCAAAGAGATGAATGCAAGCAATATGTTGAATAACCCGGCACGCGCCTGGCGGGTGAAGATTTGAAATGCATTGATCAATCGAACCCCAAATAGAATAGCGATGATATACAACACTGCTTTAAAAACAGTGGGGTAACTCTCTGCGGTTGAAAAGGCCATTAAAAAAGAAGCGACCAACATGAGAATACCTATGATTTTATTGTTGAGAAAAACAATAAAACTGTAATTGTCGAACGCATCCTTCTGTTTGAATACCCAACCCAAAAAATGGAGAAAAAAATATTTGAAAAAATAGATCAATGTGATCATCAGAAAAATGAAAATCATTACCTGCCATCGATCCATACCTGTTAATACATAATTACTGCCCAACCCGAAAAAAACAAAAAAGCTTCCAGAGAGAACAAAAAGCAAGTTCAACATCACGGAAGGCATACTCCACATCATCATTACATCTTTTTTCTGTCTTAGTATAAACCCCTGATTTAGATAAACAAGAAAAACTTTGTCAAAATAATCACCCCAGGCATATCGAATAAAACCAATCAGTAGAAACAGTCCGGCAAAACTGTAAAAAATCCACTCCAAATGCAAGCGTTTTCTTTTTTGAATAGATGGACTTAACGCTTTTTGCATCAGTCGATATCCATCAGCATTTGTTAAATAAAGTTGAACATAAGGCGGATATACATTTCCAGATATTTTTTGCAACGAAAATTTTTGAAGTTCCGCAGCACTCAATGGAATATGATTTAAGATGAATGCATTTCGGGCAGAATCCAATACCAACTGGCTGGAGTCTTGCGTATAAGCTTTTACCAGTGCAGTAAGTGAAAAAAATACAAGAAAAAATATCTTCCGCATTACAACGTAAAATTAATCCATTCAAAACTTCTTCTTAAAAGAATGTAGAAAATCCTACATGAATCTTTGAACGCTGGAGACCGAAGGGCTGTTGCTCGCTTTTACCCATGGCGTATACCAATGTGAACTTCCCGGAAGTAGTAAAAAAATGGACCCCTGCACCTACTCCCCAGTAACTGCCTTTTGTATTTGATTGCTGCCATTTTTTTTGAACCATGGCCGCATCGAAAAATCCAAAAACAGTCGATTCTTTATCTAAAAAATACCTGTACTCCGCCGTTCCAATTGCATAAGAAGACGCATAGATACTCTCTTCGTCAAAACCCCGTAAGGTATTGATTCCACCTATCTGATAAACCTCGTTTAGATACAACTGTTTGCCATACATCCATGCTGCTTGAAGACCAAGTTTGAGGGTAGATTGGGTACTGAGCTTATTGTACTGCTGAAAAATTAGCTTTGTATTCGATTGAACCGCGGAAAGCGAAATACCCTCGTACAAGCGAGCATAATCGTAGGATTTACCACCCGCATCCAGTTTCATGGAAACAATTTCTGACTGCTTTTTTATTTTTTTCAGTCCAATTGCAACTTGGTACCTCCACTCAATTCCCTTCAACGGATTTCTTCTGTTATCTGTTCTATTGCTACTCCACTCAATACTCATTTGAGTTTGGGTATAATCAAAGAAAGGAGTGAGTTGTTTTTTTTCTTTTACCCACTGTGTGTCGATGTTCAGCACATTGCCAATGTTCTGTAGTAAATGAAAACGAAACTCCTGCTTTTGATCCACCTGATAGGTAATTCCCCACTTCGAAAAAATATTCAAGTAGCTGGAATCCTTCTTCAATAAATTGAAATTGACGTCAATACCCACATTCGACTGTAAAATGTACGGACGCTGAAATTGAAGTTGCAAGCGAGGTGACTGAATTTGCAATTGTTGCCAGTTCACCAGCACATGTTCTCCACTACCAAAAGCATTGTTCAATTCCATATTGCCTTCGCCGGTAATCTGTGCTTTCCCCTTCAGCAAAGGATTGGACGGCATAAGTCCTGCCAATAGATCAAACCGATTGTTTTTTTGAGGCGACACATACACATTGAGAGTGTCACCGGTTCCATACAAATTCAGATCCCAGGGCTTGAATTCTTTCATAAAGCCTGCTTCGTCTATTCGCTTTGAAACAGACATGAGTAAACTTCTTTTGTACAATTGATTGGGAGTGATTCCTAAGTATCGTTGTAAAAAGGAAGGACGGATGTTCATTTTTGTATCCAGATGAATACTATCAATATGGTACAACGGACCAGCATCTACAGTCAATCGAGCATAGTACAGTTGGTCGATCCAATAGCTGCTGTCTATTTTGATGGAGGCAAAAGGGTAACCATTCTCTTCTAACTGATTCAATAGATTATCACTCCATTCACTGAAAGAAGAAGGACGCAAGAGAAGTCCTTTATGAGGTAAGAAATCTTTACGTTGGATCGAGCTGAGGGAAATAGGCAGTTCTTCGTTCCATCGTAGTTGCCCCCAGGCATATTGTTCACCAAGAAATAAAAACGCTCTATAAAAATTATTTTCGATTTTGCTGCTGTCAATAGAAGCCGCGAGATATCCTTTCTCCCAGAGTCCTTTTATATAATCTCTTCTTAAAAATTGATCAATCGATGCAACAGAAGAAAATTCATTAGGAACACGCAGCAGCTCTTTGGGAGCTTTGTTACCTTTGTCTGTACAAACAATCATCAAATTCATTTTCTCTTGAGCATGCAAAGCAATGGCAGCCAAGAAAATTGGAAGGAAAATTATTTGTACCCGTTTTATCATTTAACTCTACAAATCTACACGGTAAAAGACAAAGCAACATGGCAGGCATTTATATTCATATCCCTTTTTGTAAGCAGGCCTGTCTTTACTGCAATTTTCATTTCTCAACCAGCTTGGAATACAGCCAGCGGATGATTCAGTCGATTTTGAAAGAAATGGAGATGAGAAAGCATGAATGCACAGAAGAAATAAAAACGATCTATGTGGGAGGAGGTACCCCTTCTATTTTAGAGATGGAGCAAATAGATGCATTAATCAATCAACTTTACAAACATTATAGGATTGCCCCAACGGCAGAAATCACATTGGAGGCGAATCCCGATGATATATCTCGGCAAAAAGCTGAAGAATGGAAATCCATGGGGATCAATCGCTTCAGCATTGGCGTTCAATCCTTTTCCGACAAGCATTTAAAATGGATGAACCGCGCGCATGATGCAGCGCAATCACTTGCGTGCATAGATAAGATAAGAGAAGTTGGGTTTGAAAATTTTAGCATCGACTTGATCTACGGAACACCTGGTCAATCACTCAAAGAATGGGAACAGGATCTCGAAAAAACGTTTGAACTTCAAGTACCGCACCTCTCCTGCTATGCACTTACTGTAGAGGAAGAAACACCACTCTTTCATTTGATTGAAAAAGGAAAAAAGGAAAAAGTGAGCAGTGATTTGCAGGCCGAGCAATTCAACACACTGGTATCCCTCACAAAAGCTGCAGGATATCATCACTATGAAATTTCGAATTTTGCAAAACCTGGGATGGAAAGCAAACACAACAGTTCGTATTGGAAGGGCAAGCCCTACATGGGTTTTGGCCCCTCAGCACACTCCTATGATCAGCATGCAAGAAGCTGGAATCTGTCTCATAATATAAACTACATGCAATCAATTGAAAACAATCTTCTTCCCAGTGAAAAAGAAATATTGAGTGAAAGAGATAGAATGAATGAATACATCATGACCAACTTGCGATTATCATCGGGCATTAATTCAAATTATATTCGAGAACATTGGGGAAACGAAGAATTACAGAGAATACAAGATGCCCTAGGAAAGTACATTGTACAAGATCTAGCAGAAACAACGGAAGTCGGTTGGAGGTTAACAGACCAAGGTAAATTTTTTGCAGATGGCATCGCCTCAGCAATTTTTAAACTCTAAAATAAAGCTGCTTCCAGCTTTTCAAATGCAACAAGAGGATCTTTCCCTTCCCATAATATTTCGAACACAGTTTGTGCAATGGGCAAACTACTGTACAACTCTACATTGATTTGCCTCATAGACTTAGCAGCAGGATAACCCTCCGCTACCATTTGCATGGAGAGTTTAGCCGCTTCCACACTGTATCCTTTACCGATCATATTTCCAAAAGCACGGTTGCGACTAAACAAGGAATAGCAGGTTACTAATAAATCTCCTAGATAAACAGAAGCAGCATAATTAGCCGAAGAGTTAGGCGAAACAGCTTGTAGAAATTTTTTCATTTCGCCTGCAGCATTGGCGATCAATACACTTTGAAAATTATCGCCGTACCCCAATCCATGTGCAATGCCTGTTCCAAGGGCATATACGTTTTTCAATACCGCAGCATATTGAACACCGTTGACATCATTGCTTAGCACCGTATTGATGAAAGGGGTTTTGAAGGCACTAGCAACTTCGTTTCTTCGTGATTCGTCTTTTCCCGCAAAAGTCAAATAGGAAAGTTTTTCTCCAGCTACTTCCTCTGCATGGCAGGGGCCCATAACCGCAACATATTGATCCTCCCTCAATCCCATCTCTACCAACCATTGATTCAATAATGTATGCTTTTCTGGAACAAGGCCTTTTACTGCCGAGACAATGGTGAGCTGCCGATTGAAATACGGAATGGCAGGTTGAATATAGTCTATTACAAAAGCTGAGGGAACAGCTAAAATTATTTTATCAGCAGATTGAAATACCTCCTCCGACTGAGTAGTCAACTTCAATCGATCGGTTGAAAAATAGATTGAACTTAGGTACTTGGGGTTGTGGTGACGCGATTGAATATGATGGGCGAGCTTTTCTGAACGTACGCACCAGATAATTTCATGACCATTATCGGTCAAAATTTTTGTGAGAGCTGTTCCCCAACTTCCACTACCTATGACACCAATTTTCATGTGGCAAAGGTAGTGGTTCTATCGAGGTAAATTATTTCTTCGCTTCGAACAATTGTTCTTTCGCAACAACGGTTACTTTCATCCCATTGCGAAGTGTTTTGCTCACAATGCTATACGGACCAACCACTACTTCATCACCCTCTTTAAGTCCCTCTACAATTTCTATATTATTGATGTCCTGTATTGCAGTCTTTACTTTTATTCTTTTAACAGTCTTGTCTTTTTGCACAACAAATACTACTTCGTCTAAATCATCCAAGTTTTTGACAACATCTTCTTGTCCACCTGTATTCTCAGCTGGCTTTTCTTCTTTCTTGGAAGCTTTTGCTTTTTTCCCTTCAGGCAAGGTATCAGAACGGTCTCTTGTGGTAACCGCATTGATAGGAACAGACAATACATTGCTGTGTCGGTTGGTTTGAATATCTGCGTTTGCACTCATACCCGGACGAAATGGAAAGTTGTTTACTTTTTTTGGGTCGATTAGATCTGCGTAAGAAGATGGATCGAGTCGGATACGTACTTCGTAGTTGGTTACATCATTAGAGGTTGTAACAATTGCACCACCCGTTCCTCTGCTGGTGCTGGAAATCTGCGTAACTACTCCTTTGAATTTTCGGTTGTTGTAGGCATCTACTTCAATCAATGCAGTATCGCCAATGGAAACTTTCGGAATATCATTTTCACCAACGTCTACTCTTACTTCAATAACACGCATATCTGCAATGCGCATCATCTCAGTACCTGCCATCATTGAGTTGCCAACAACGCGTTCGCCTTTCTTCACGTTTAATAAAGAAACGATTCCACTCATAGGAGCTACCAAACTTGTTCTTCCGAGATTCTTGTTGGCAGTTTGCAAGCTTGCCTTGGCACTTGCCACAGATGCTTGTACACTTCGGATGGATTGAGTGGCTGCAGCATAATCTGCCTTTGCAGTTAGATAGGTGTTCTCCGATTGCTCAAATTCCAATTTTGAAATTACTTTTTCTGCATACAATTGTTTTTGACGCTGGTATTGTCTTTCGGCTTGATCCATGCGTGCCTTGAAAGAAGCAAGGGATGCAGTTACATTCTCTACCTGTGCCATTTGTTGTGCAACTCCGGCAGCAGCCTGGTCTCTTTGTGTTGCATAGATATCAGCATATACAGTCGCCAACAACTGTCCTTTCGTTACACTGTCGCCTTCCTTTACATTCAATTGCATGATTTCACCAGAAACGTCTGGACTGATTTTTACTTCGATTTCAGGATATACTTTTCCACTGGCTGTTACCACTTCAATGATGTCTTTGAGGGCAGCTTTCTCAATTGCAACTTTTGTTCCTTCTTCTTTTCCGATTACACCCGTTTTCTTTAAAACTAGAAGCGTTGCAACAAGCACTACGATACCAGATATGATCCAAATGATTTTCTTATTCATCTTAATTGATTATTTCTATTTACAGCTTAATTCCTTGTCCTTTATAAAACTCCAGCACCTTCATTCTAAAAAGATACTCGTATTGAGCAACTACTTTGTCCACCTTTGCTCTGGTAAGATTATTTTGATTGGTAAGCCATTCGATGGTTTGCATCACACCCAATTCATATCGTTTTGATGCCAATTCAAATGACCTCTCTGCGGTTTGAACAGATTTTTGCCTTGCCATAAATGTTTGATATGCACCAGTTGCACTATAATATGCAGTGTAAATATCTTGCTTTAGTTGAAGCTTATCTCTTTCAATAACCAATTCTGCTCTTTTAATATCCAACTTTGATCGC
>JAURIR010000037.1 GCA_030832645.1 Chitinophagales bacterium
AACACCTCAGCAGTTATTTCAAGCAATTGTTTGCACAGGTAACAAATCCTCCGATTGATCCAATCAGAGAACGATTGGTAATGTCGCTTGCTACGTTTGTTGGCAACAACGAAAACATGCTGCAGGAAAATCCAATGAGTTGTCATACGGTTGCGTTAAAACATCCGGTATTAACAAACCACGATCTCGAAAAGATCAGAAGTATAGACACTGGAATCTTCCAGGCAAAAACACTACAATGTTATTTTAGAGCAGATGGCAGTCCAGGTGCAATGAAAAAAGCATTGGACAGAATTTGCCGGTATGCTGTGGATGCAGTGGAAGACGGATTCGAAGTATTGATTTTACAAGACAGAGCAATCGACTCCGAGCATGCTCCTATTCCATCATTACTTTCAACAGCTGCAATTCACCACCATCTGATCAGAAAAGGATACAGAGGAAAAGTTGGCATCATTGTGGAAGCAGGAGATGTATGGGAAGTTCATCATTTTGCATGTTTGATTGGTTTTGGTGCCACTGCCATCAATCCATATTTAGCATTGAGTTCTATTAGAGATATGCGTTTGAATGGAAAAATTCAAACCACCTTGGATCCTGAACAACTTAAGAAAAATTATATAAAAGCAGTCAACGATGGATTGCTGAAAGTATTCTCAAAAATGGGAATCTCAACATTGCAGTCGTACCAAGGCGCACAAATATTTGAGATCATTGGATTAAACAACGAAGTAGTTGATAAATATTTTACCGGTGCTGTTTCCAGAATACAGGGAATGGGATTGGATGAAATTGCAAAAGAGGCCTTGGCAAAACATCGTCTGGCTTTTGCAAGAAAAACTTTACCTGTAGACAGATTACCTGCGGGTGGATTTTATCAATGGAAAAGAAAAGGAGAATTTCATCTTTTCAATCCACAAACCATTCATTTGCTTCAGCATTCTACCAGACAGGGTGATTATGCTGCATTTAAAAAATACTCAAAGCTGGTAAACGAGCAAGGAGAGAAAGCCTGCACACTGAGAAGTCAATTTGAATTCAACCCTGTTCGTGCAGCAATTTCTATTGATGAAGTAGAGCCTGCTGAGAGTATTTATAAAAGATTTGCAACCGGAGCTATGTCGTTTGGATCTATATCGTGGGAGGCACATACTACATTGGCCATCGCCATGAATCGACTAGGAGCAAAGAGCAATACTGGAGAGGGCGGAGAGGATGAAGTGCGCTATGAACAATTGGCGAATGGAGATTCCATGCGCTCTTCCATCAAACAAGTTGCATCAGCAAGATTCGGTGTAACCAGTCAGTACCTTACCGAAGCAGACGAATTACAAATTAAAATGGCACAGGGTGCTAAGCCAGGTGAAGGCGGACAATTGCCTGGACATAAAGTGGATGATTGGATTGGAAGAGTACGTCACTCTACCCCAGGTGTAGGATTGATTTCACCACCACCCCACCACGATATTTATTCCATCGAAGATCTTGCACAATTGATTTTCGATTTAAAAAATGCCAACAGAAAAGCCAGAATAAGTGTAAAGCTTGTATCGAAGGCAGGCGTAGGTACGATCGCTGCAGGTGTTGCCAAAGCTAAAGCGGATGTTGTGTTGGTATCTGGATTTGATGGTGGTACAGGTGCCTCGCCACTGAGTTCTATACGACATGCAGGATTGCCATGGGAGCTTGGACTCGCAGAGGCTCATCAAACACTTGTAAAAAATAAATTGAGAAGTCGCGTTGTATTGCAAACAGACGGACAATTGAAAACAGGAAGAGATATTGCCATTGCAACATTGTTAGGAGCAGAAGAATGGGGCGTTGCAACTGCAGCATTGGTGGTTGAAGGTTGTATTCTAATGCGTAAATGCCATTTGAATACCTGCCCCGTTGGCGTTGCTACTCAAGATCCTGAATTGAGAAAAAGATTCAATGGAGCGGCAGAGTATGTTGTCAATTTTATACAATTCCTCACAAAAGAACTGAGAGAGTTGATGGCAGAACTTGGATACAAAACGGTGGAAGAAATGGTAGGACAAGTAGAGGCATTGAAAATGCGTGAAGGTATTACACATTGGAAGTATAGTAAACTGGACCTCTCGCCTATTCTATACAAAGAACCAGCCGATGCCTATACAGGATTGTATAAACAAGAAGAGCAAGATCATGGTATTGCAGACGTGATCGACTGGAAGTTGATAGAGAAAGCGCAATCAGCTATCGAGGAGGGAAAGAAAGTTTCAATGGAGTTTCCCATTAAAAATACAGACCGCACTACAGGAACCATGTTGAGCAATGAGATCACAAAAAAACACGGGGCCAATGGATTAGCCGAAGATTGCATTCATCTCAAATTCCACGGCACCGCAGGACAAAGTTTTGGTGCGTTCAATACCAAGGGTATCACATTGGAATTGGAAGGCGATGCCAATGATTATTTTGGCAAAGGATTGAGTGGGGCCAAGATGATTGTATACCCCGATAAGCAGTCCAGTTATGTTCCCGAAGAAAATATTGTTATTGGAAATGTTGCATTCTACGGTGCAACTTCTGGAAAAGCATTCATTAGAGGAAAAGCAGGCGAACGATTTGCCGTTCGAAATTCGGGTGCAACAGCAGTGGTGGAGGGAGTTGGAGATCATGGTTGTGAATACATGACAGGAGGAACTGTAGTAGTACTTGGAAAAACAGGAAGAAATTTTGCCGCAGGAATGAGTGGAGGAATTGCTTATATATATGATCTCTCTGGAACTTTCAGAGAAAACTGCAATCAGGAAATGGTTGACCTGGATCCATTGGATGCAAGCGATATGAAATTACTGGAAAGTTTATTGAGTGAACACTACACGTATACTCAGAGTGCTGTTGCAAAGTATGTACTGAGTGATTTGGAAAGCCAGAGGCAAAACTTTATAAAAGTGTTTCCAAGAGATTACAAGAAAGCACTTGAGCAAAAGAAATCAACAACAAAGGCAACTATCAAATAAATCTTCATGGGTAAGCCAACAGGATTTTTAGAATTTACAAGGGTATCTCCCAAAAAAGTTGAACCCGAGAAGCGGTTAGGAAACTTCAATGAGTTTGTAAAACCATTTGAAGCAACTGAATTGAACAAGCAAGCTGCACGTTGTATGAATTGCGGTGTTCCGTTTTGTCACAGTGGATGTCCTTTAGGTAATGTCATTCCGGAATTCAACGATGCAGTATATAATGAACGTTGGGAAGAAGCCTATGAAATACTTTCTTCCACGAATAATTTCCCTGAATTTACTGGTAGAATTTGTCCTGCACCCTGCGAAAGCGCCTGTGTACTGGGAATCAATCAGCCCCCAGTGAATATTGAAGAAATAGAAAAACACATCATTGAAATTGCTTTTGATAAAGGGATTATCCAACCGAAAATACCCACTGTAAGAACTGGAAAGAAAATTGCTGTGATTGGCAGTGGTCCAGCAGGATTGGCTGCTGCAGCACAATTGAATCAGGCAGGCCATAGTGTTACCGTATATGAGAGGGATGAAAAACCCGGAGGGTTATTACGCTACGGAATTCCAGATTTTAAGTTAGAAAAAAAAGTTGTCGATAGAAGGATTGCTTTAATGGAAGAAGAGGGTATTACTTTTAAATGCAATGCAAACGTTGGGGTGAATGTTAGTATGAATGATTTACTACGTGAATCCAATGCTATTGTATTATCAGGAGGCTCTACTGTTCCCAGGGATTTGAACGTAAAAGGCAGAGAGTTGAAAGGAGTCTTTTATGCAATGGAGTTTTTGAAACAACAAAACAAGTTGGTTGCTGGAAGCGACCCACTTGCAAAGAAACATATTGAGAGCAATGTGATCGATGAGTTGATCAGTGCAAAGGGCAAGAACGTGATTGTAATTGGAGGTGGTGATACAGGAAGTGATTGCGTCGGCACGTCCAATCGACAAGGAGCAAAATCCATTACTCAGTTTGAATTGCTTCCCAAGCCACCTTTATCGAGAACAACCTCTATGCCATGGCCAACTTACCCAATGGTATTGAAGACGTCCTCTTCGCATGAAGAAGGTTGTGAACGAGCATGGGCGATTGCTACGAAAGAATTTATTGGAGATGACAAAGGCAATCTGGTTGGTATCAAAACGGTTGAGTTGGATTGGAAGATAGAAAACGGACGTCCTGCTAATTTCATTGAGCGCCCGGGCTCAGAAAAAACGATGGAGTGCGAACTCGTTTTGTTAGCAATGGGTTTTATTGCACCACAAAAAGACGGAATGATCGATCAATTAGAGATTGAATTGGACGAGAGAGGAAATGTAAAAGCATCCGAAAAAGAATACAAAACCAATATCAATAAAATCTTTACTTGCGGAGATATGCGCAGAGGCCAATCATTGGTGGTATGGGCGATCAGCGAAGGCCGGGAATGTGCCAGAAAAGTAGACGAATTTTTGATGGGTGAATCCCTTCTCGAAACCAAAGACAGCAGCTTACACCTCTAGAATATCAGATTTTACATAGAAAAGAGGCTCGGGCCTCTTTTTTTATGCAACAACCTACGTATTAATTTTTATCATATATGTATATTTATAAACATACTACTGTGTATAAAATTATCATTTAATTGATTTACAGTATTTTAAAAAATTCTATTTCATATTATGTTATTTTATATATGTATAAAATATAGGTTAAAGGGTTACTAAATCATAATTTCGTTATAAATAAATACAATTTTTGAACCAAAAAACTGCACAATGAATTCAAAAGCCCTTAGAGACAAACTACCCTTTATTGTATTGTTGCTTATATCAGTAGCTGCCATTTTTGTACCTGTTTTACCCAATTTTGAAGACAAGCAAGCTGTTTACAATGGTGCAGACATTACCTGGATTTTAATAGCAACTGCACTGGTGTTTCTAATGACACCCGGTTTGGCTTTTTTCTATGGCGGAATGGTGCATAGAAAAAATGTAATCTCCACAATGATTAAGAGTACAGTAGCTGCTGGAGTAGTGAGCGTCATTTGGGTTACATTCGGATATAGTTTGTGCTTTGGAGAATCGATCAATGGCTTTATAGGAAATCCATTGACCCACTTTTTCTTTAAAGGAGTGAACGATGGAGAGCCATGGAGCTTGGCCCCTACCATTCCAAAATCACTCTTCTCCCTATTTCAATTGATGTTTGCCATCATTACACCAGGATTGGTGGTTGGTGCACTTGCAGAGAGAGTGCGTTTTACTTCCTATATACTCTTCATCATATTATTTAGCATCTTAGTGTATGCTCCTCTTGCACATTGGAGCTGGCACCCAGAAGGTTTTCTATTTAAACTTGGAGCATTGGATTTTGCAGGTGGAACAGTGGTGCATATTTCTGCAGGCTGTGCAGCATTGGCCGGTGCACTTGTGTTGAAACGCAGAAAAGCGCATTTGGAAGGCGCTGAGGTACCCCCCGCAAACGTTCCATACGTCTTGATCGGAACCGGACTTCTCTGGTTTGGATGGTTTGGGTTCAATGCTGGATCTGCATTGGGTGCAAACGGACTGGCAGTTTCTGCATTTGCAACAACCAATACCGCAGCAGCAGCAGCCGGACTCTCCTGGATGTTTTTTGATGTGATGAAAGGGAAAAAACCTTCAGTGATGGCTTTCTGTATTGGTGCAGTAGTTGGATTGGTTGCCATTACACCTGGTGCAGGTTTTGTAGGAATTCCACAAAGTATTTTCATAGGCGTAATCTCCGCTATCATTTCTAACATGGCAGTTTACTACAAACAAAAATCAACATTGGACGATGCATTGGATGTATTTCCTTGTCATGGTATCGGTGGAATTGTCGGTATGATCCTGACAGGTGTATTTGCAACCAAAGCAGTAAACGGTGCTGGAAATGATGGATTGCTCTATGGGAATGCAGAATTCTTTTTCACGCAGTTGAAAGCAATGGGCATTGCAGTGATTTATTCTTTTGTGGTATCCTTCGTCATTTTCAAATTCATCAACATCATTCAACCATTGCGCGTTAGCGAAGAAGAAGAAGAATTGGGATTGGATCAAACACAACACGATGAAAAATATGGAAGAAATCCAAACAAGGCTTAGAATAACTTTCAAATAAAACAAGGGTACAGCGCGGGGCAGTGTTGGACTAGAACATTTGCCTTTGCCATACCCTCTTTTAGAACTAAAAACCAAAACAATGATACGAAATCTTTCCGTAACACTCATGCTATGTACATGCACATTGATTTCATTCTCTCAAGAAAATTTGAGCTCTTCTAAAAAACCATCGCCATTTACTTTTACAGGATACGTAGATGGGTATTTTAGAAATGATTTCAGCAAAGATGTTTTAAATAACAAAACCAGTTTCACCAACAGCACTGGAACACTTGCACTCGGAATGCTGTCCGAGAAAATTGATTTCGCGAAAAATAAATTCAGTTTCACAGCCGATCTAGGTATTGGCAAAAGGGCAAAAGAATTTGCGTACAATGACAAAGGTGTATTGGCCAGCGTCAAACAACTATATGCATCTTATCAACTTACTGACTGGTTGAAAGTAACTGGCGGAACATGGGCCACCCATGTTGGATACGAAGTAGTAGATCCTTATGTAAATAGAAACTACAGTATGTCTTATTTATTTTCGTACGGCCCATTTTTACATACTGGATTGAAAGCTGATGCCGCTTTTGGGAAATCAGGTTTAATGATGGGTATTTCAAATCCTACTGATTATAGGAAATCTACCTCCCCAAACAAAAAAGCTTTGCTACTTCAATACAGTTATGCATTTTCTGATGATGCAAAAATCTATTTTAATTATGTAGGTGGCCAACGTCCAACAGACGAGGCTAAAATCAGACAATTCGATGTGGTATTTACAGATAAGTTAAATGACCAAATCAGTATCGGTTTCAACGGTACAGTGAATAGTACAACACTCAAATCAGGTGGAAAATACGGGGACGCTTCTACGTGGTCGGGTGCAGCACTTTATTTGAATTTGGATCCATGGGAAAAGATTGGTTTTACACAGAGATTTGAAGTATTCAGCGATAGAAACCAACTTTCGGGCTTATCCACCTCTGCATACGGAGGTACTATTTATGCTAATACCATTTCCGTTAATATAAAAGCTGGTCCACTTGTTATTGTACCTGAGTACAGAATTGACAATTGTTCATCCAAGGTATTTCACGACAAGAAAGGATCTGAAACTAATTTTGAATCCAGCTTCATTTTGGCCGGATACATTAAATTCTAATTGAGTATTGGGTTATAAACAGGGTTTTGAGGCGACTATCCAGTCGCCTCTTTTTTATTTCTTTCTAAAGAAAATCCTCACCGGAACACCTGTGAAATTGAATACTTCCCTTAATTTATTTTCAAGATAATTTCTATACGGCGTTTTAATATCATCTGGATAATTGGTAAAAAAAGCAAAACTCGGAACAGCAGTTGGTAGTTGTGTGATGAATTTAATCTTCACAGAATTTCCTCTAACAACCGGAGGATGGTAGGCTTCAATCACTTTCAACATCACTTCATTGAGTTGAGAAGTTTGAATTTTACGGTTTCGATTTTCATAAACCTGAAGGGCTGTTTCTATTACCTTGAAAATTCTTGTTTTCTCTTTCGCTGAAATAAATAGAACGGGTACATCATTGAAAGGCGCCAATCGTTCTTTCAGCGATTTTTCGTAATCTTTTGCAGTATTGGTTGACTTTTCAACCAGATCCCATTTGTTTACCAAGAATACTATCCCCTTCCCTTTTTTTGAAGCCAGCGAAAAGATATTTAAATCTTGCTGGGTTATACCCTTCTCTGCGTCAATCATCATCAGACATACATCGGCCTCGTCCATTGCCTTGATTGCTCTGATTACAGAGTAGAACTCTAAGTCTTCGTGCACTTTGGTTTTCCTTCTGATACCAGCCGTATCGATGAGAATAAAATCCTTTTGAAAAAGTTTATAATGCGTATGAATTGTATCTCTCGTTGTTCCAGCCACATCGCTCACAATGGTACGCTCGGTGCCAACCAGGGCATTCAAAAGAGATGATTTACCAACATTGGGCTGACCAATAATCGCAAAATGAGGCAAACCTTCACTTTGTTGTTCTGTAGGAATTGTAATAAGGGATGCAATGTCATCGAGTAACTCACCTGTTCCGCTACCAGACATAGAAGAAAGAAAATATGTTTTTTCAAGTCCCATTGAATAAAACTCCGTTGCCGCCAATTGACGCTCGTTGTTATCCACTTTATTTACTACTAGGAATACAGGCTTGTTGGCCGGACGAAGTACAGATGCCATGGCCTCGTCCAATGTAGTAATACCCGTTGTTACATCGCACATAAAAACAATGGCATTTGCTTCCTCTACAGCAATCATGACCTGTTGTCTGATTTCTTTCTCAAACACATCCTCGCCTTCGTGTACAAATCCGCCTGTATCTATGACATTGAATGTTTTTCCATTCCACTCAGAAATACCATATTGTCTATCTCTGGTTACACCAGGCGTATCTTCTACGATTGCTTTTCGTTGTTCCAACAAACGATTGAAAAAAGTACTCTTCCCTACGTTTGGCCTTCCCACTATTGCTACTGTAAATCCCATTATTGACTCTCCTTCTTGTTTAAAAGAACATTTAATTGACGTAAATTTTCTACTACTTGTTTATCATCGTCCCAATCAACCCCATCGGCTTTCAAGCGACGTAGTTCATTATCCAAAACCGGGAATGCATTCGCAACATTCTTTAGATTCATTTTTTTCAATTCTTTGTAATCACCTTTGTAAAACAGAAAGTAAGATGGTTGAGGAACTAGGTAGGGTTTTTTGATGGAACCAAATAAAGAATCTTTGAAGCGAACGATTGATTTAATCGACTTATACAAACTTACTTTACCAACGACCAATTCTTGAAAATAGGCATTGTTCAGACCTTTTGTTTTGCCAGATAAATCATTGAACATATTTTTAAATACAGGAGCCTCCCAGCCATTGACGGTTGACAGAAATTCAACTCGTTCAATTATAGTTGGATCAGCGACTTTTGTTACTTTATCGTTTTCGGTCAACACATAAAAGACTTGGTTCAGCTGTTCAAATTTTACTTTGAACTCTCCCAGGGACTTTTGATTTTTCAAGTAAAGCTTTGCGAGCAAAAAATCGTTGTTCCAATACAACTGACCGGGCAATGACTCTAAATCAATATCTCCCCACTTGGGCTTCCCGTTATTATCGAGTGTTATTTCGGCCCCGTTGTACCCTCTGAAATAAAGTCCGTAACTGGAGGAGCTTATGAGGGTTTCACTTTGTTGTGCAGAACTCTGCGCACGTTGAGCGTTTATCGTTCCTAGATGGAAGAAAACGACCAAGTAACATAGAATTTGTTTAAGCATTTTCACAACTTTTCTAGTAACCATATTCCTTTAGATACAATTCATTGTTTCTCCAATTATTCCTCACTTTTACAAAAAGCTCAAGGAAAACTTTGGCATCCAGAAACTTTTCTAACTCCATTCGAGAACGTGTTCCCAACTCCTTTATTTTACTACCGCCAGTTCCCAATAAAATAGCTTTCTGAGATTCACGCTGCACAACAATTTCTGCAACAATTTTTATAAGGGTCGTCTTCTCCTCAAATCTAGAAATCATCACAGTTGTTTGGTAAGGAATTTCCTCCTCGTACAATTCAAAAATCTTTTCACGAATAATTTCTCCTGCAAAAAACTTGGTGGGCAGGTCGGTCAATTCATCTTTATCATAATAAGGCTCGCCTTCAGGCAACAACTCTACAATGGCAGCAACCAATGATTCAATATTATTTTTTTTATTCGCTGATACTTTAACAACTTTCTCTACACCCTTGAACTCAGCGAATGCCTGCTCCTTTTCAGTTACTTCAGCTGTCTTTAACAAGTCAATTTTATTCATCACTAAAATCAAAGGAACCTTTATCTTGAATTCATCTACCAGATTATGTATCTCTTCGACGGAATCCCTTGCATCAACTACAAACAAGCAAACATCTGCGTCTTCCAAACTACTGTTGACAGCATGCATCATTTTTTCGTGCAGCTTGTACTTGGGTTCGATAACCCCAGGAGTGTCAGAAAATACGATTTGATAATCATCGCTTGTTAAGAAAGCTCTAATCCTGTGTCTGGTTGTTTGAACTTTTGAAGACACGATAGAAAGTTTCTCACCCAGGAATGCATTGAGTAAGGTGCTTTTACCGGCGTTAGGCTTTCCAATGATATTTACAAATCCTGCTTTCATTCAATTGATGCAAAGGTAGCACAGTAAAATTTGTTTTGAACATTGCATGAAAAGCTGTAAATTTGCGATCCACATCGCGAAGTAGAGCAGCGGTAGCTCGTCGGGCTCATAACCCGAAGGTCGCTGGTTCGATCCCAGCCTTCGCAACAAAAAAGGCAACCAACTGGTTGCCTTTTACTTTTATTGCATCAATCTGCTCGCTTGATTTTACTGGCCCCAGATGAACTTACTTCAACATGTAGCGGATTGCCATAATAGGTTATATGACTTGCTCCGGTGGCAACGGCATTCATTTTATTGGAAACCGAAATAGTTGAATTCGATGCACCCGATACTTTTATGTCTGCATTTTCTACTTTCAGCGTTGCTGCTTTTAATTTACTCGCTCCGGTTAAAACTGCATTTAATGCTGTTACCTTTCCAGTAAGTTCTATATCTGAAGCACCTGTAAATTGTAAATCCAGGTTTTCACAATCCAATTTTCCTAAAAAATCACTCGCTCCTGTAAATCGAATTTTTAAATCATTCGAACTCAATAAATCAGTAACAAAAAAATCAACTGCCCCAGATGCTGATATATGTTTGACCGTGGGAGAAGATATATACACTTTGAAACGGGGCTGCGATTTGAACCAATCCTTGTAGGTCTCCTCCAATTCAATGATCAACCTACTACCTGATTTACTTACCCTGATTCTGTCCCGCGCGCTCTCTGTGCCTGCACTAATAGCCACAGTATGTTTTTTGCCAACTGAATAATACACCTTAAATGGGCCACTGACATCTATTTCATCGAAACTTCCCATATCGCGCATTACTGCCAATGGATCATTGATGATCAGTTTTTCCTGCGCCTGAAGAAATAAAGAGGACAAGAAGACGAAAAATAGCAGTATTTTTTTCATGGTACCGATTTAAAGGTGAGACGATCAACTATCAATTTTGTTACACGAATTTCAACTGATTGTAAGATAATTTTTTTGATCATTCAAGTTTAGTTAATTTTGTTGTGTTCCGGGGTGCCAATGGATCATTCCAAAAGCTGAGAAAAACCCGTTGAACCTGATCAGGATAATGCCTGCGCAGGGAAGGACAGCTCCACAAAAAATTCAACCCCTCCTCCCACCAGCATTCCCCTGACTGATACCTAAAATAATTCAGTCATGAGAAATGTTACAATGATTTTCAGCATCCTTGCTCTTACGTCCATCAGTTCGTTTTCCCAGCAGAAAAATCAGATGACTGCTCTTACTTCAAAAAACAGTGTTGAAAAATCGACAACCAAGATCACATTGATGCCTCCGATTGAAATACAAGCTGTGAGAGCGTCGCAGACCTCCCCTTTTACTCAATCGATGGTGTACAAGAACACCATCGCAAAAAATAACATTGGACAAGACATCCCCTTCTTATTGAATCAAGTGCCAAGTGTAGTGGTAAATTCCGATGCTGGAAACGGCATAGGATACACAGGAATTCGAATAAGGGGTACCGATGCAAGCAGAATCAATTTCACCATCAATGGAATTGCATACAACGACCCAGAATCGCAGGGTGTATTTCTTGTCAATATGCCCGATTTGCTTTCTTCCACATCCAGCATTCAAGTGCAAAGAGGTGTTGGTACTAGCTCAAACGGTGCGGGTGCTTTTGGTGCAACAGTCAATATACTAACCAACGATACCCAAGAAAAGGCCTACGGTGAACTCAATAACAGCGTCGGATCTTTCAATACCTTCAAAAACACCTTCAAAGCCGTAACTGGCTTAATCAACAACCAATACAGCCTCGATGTCAGATTGTCTTCTATTACAAGTGATGGATATATAGATAGAGCCAGCAGCAATCTGAAGTCATTCTACATTTCTGCTGCCAGCATCAAAGAAAACTCTTCGCTTAGATTCAATATCATATCAGGAAAAGAAAAAACCTATCAGGCATGGTATGGTGTAACCGAAGAGGAATTGAAGACAAACAGAAAATTCAACGAAGCAGGTCAACGATCAGGACAAGATCCATATGAAAATGAAACGGACAACTATTGGCAAACACATTACCAACTCTTCTACAATAAAAAGTTCAACTCTAAATGGAACTTCAACACTTCGGTATTTACAACAACAGGAAGAGGGTACTATGAACAATATAAATCGGAACAATCGTTCAAAAAATACGGCATTGACCCCCCAACTGTAAACGGAAGAACAATCAATGAAATCGATTTAATCAGACAACTCTGGTTAGACAATGTTTATTATGGAACAAATCTTTCAACCCAATATAAATACAATAACAGAGAAATTATTTTGGGAGGTGGCCTCAGCAATTACGATGGCAATCACTTTGGAAAAATTATTTGGTCTCAATTGCTTATTCCAAAAGATTATACATGGTACGACTTAACTGCAAACAAGAACGAGCAGAATGTATTCGGAAAGTGGTCAGAAAAGATTGGTGAATTCAATTTATTTGGTGATCTACAGCTTCGAAATGTACACTACTACATCAATGGCTTTCGCGGAAATCCTTCCATACAGCTCAACAATCAATGGACATTCCTGAATCCAAAGGCTGGGGTACGCTATACCAAAAACACTCTAACTTCTTATATTTCATATGCAAAGGCACGGAAAGAGCCTAACAGGGATGATTTTGAAGCAGGGAAACAGGAAGTTCCTCGTCCAGAAACACTTGACGATTTTGAAGCAGGTATTCAAAACAATACAAAAAAGTTCAGATGGGCTGCAACACTTTTTTACATGCATTACAAGGATCAATTGGTATTAACAGGAAAAATCAATGACGTAGGAGCCTACACAAGAACAAATATTCCAAAAAGCTATCGCAGAGGAATAGAATTAGAGGGTATTTACGCAATCCAACCATGGCTTCAGATCAGCAATAATCTGGCGATGAGTCAAAATAAAATTATACAGTTTGTAGAGTATTATGACGACTATGATAACGGTGGACAAAAATCAAACGTATACCCTACATCCGATATCGTGCTTTCCCCTTCCCTAATTGACAATGCAGTACTTACTGCCAATGTAAACAAAAGCACCGAGTTGAAGTGGATATCAAAATACGTTAGTAGGCAATACCTCGATAATACTTCTAGAAAAGATAGAAGTCTGGATCCATATTGGGTAAATGATTTCCAAGTGAATAAATCATTTCATCCTAAAAATGGCAGTATATTTTCTGTTGTTTTTCAAGTCAATAATATTTTTAATAAACTATATTCTGCAAATGGTTATACCTATAGCTACCAGTATGGTGGCGAATTGATTAGAAACAATTATTATTATCCGATGGCTGGTATTCATTGGATGTTTGCACTGAATATCAAATTGTAGCCTTTGTATACAAAATGGCAGTTTTTATGGATATAAATTAGAAATCATTTTTATAAAAGAGTAGAACCATTACGTTGCGATTCTTAAACGTGTCGCATGCAACGTATATCTATTTTACTTTTCTGTGCCTTTGCCATTAGCTGTGGAACACAAAACCAGATAACTTACTCTTGGGCCAACAAGAACTTCCAATCAACTGGCCCTTATAAAAAAATTTTTGTCGCAGCACTTGTTGCCAACCCACATGTACGAACACATTTGGAAGAAGAAATGGGAATAGCCGCTGCAAAACAGGGCTTTGAGGTGGCAAGAAGTTGGGATTATTTCCCACCTACCTTTGAAAATAAAAATCCTCCTTCAAGGGAAACTATGATACAAAAAATTAGGTCGCTGGAATGCGATTTGATCTTTACCATCAACCTTACTGATAAAAAAAGCGAAACGCGTTACATCCCAAACAGTATGGGGTTTTATGGGCCTTACCCAGGTTATGGAATGTATTTTTGGGGATTTTATTCGTATTGGTATCCCTTTTTCTATGATCAGGGATATTATGTTACAGACAGGTATTATTTCATGGAAGGAAATCTATTTGATACAAAAACAGAGTCCTTGATTTGGTCTGTTCAAACAAAAACGATCAATCCTTCATCGATAGAGGATTTCAGTAAAACTCTGATTCAGACTTTACTGGAAAAAGCAATGAAAGATTTAAAATAATAGCTATAGAGGAAACTCTTCTTTCCAACTGAGCATTCCACCTACTACATTTACTACATGGCTAAATCCCATTGACTCAAGAATCAATGCGGCTTGTCCGCTTCTGTTTCCACTTCTGCAATACAACAAAACTTCCTGGTCTTTCAACTGTTCGATTGGTTCAATATCTCCAACTCTGATATCACCAAGCGGTAATAAAAGTCCCCCGATATTAAATTCATCGTGCTCGTTGGGTTCACGTACATCTACCAAATGAAGTGCTTCACCAGCATCCATTCTTTTTTTAAGGGTACTAACATCGATCGTTTTCATGGGTGCAAATTTATCAAAAAATCATTTTGGTTCTGCTGGCTTCTCGGGCAATATAGGACGCTCTGGTTTTGTGAGAGACAATTTTACATCAACCAATTGACCAACCCTCAATACATTTATATTGCTTTGGGCATCGTATGGTGGTGGATTTTGCCAGTATACAAATCCAGCAGTAGTATCTACCAATCCTGCGTCCAATAATACAGTGCCAGTAGAAATTCCATTGGATTGCAGAATCATATTCGCTTCCCCAAAAGTCATTCCAAAAAGATCGGGCACTGGTATTTCTGAACCACCCAAACCAGATCCAATCATCAAAGAGATGGCAGAACCCATTCTCACGGATGCACCAGGTTTAATAGAGCTACCATTTACCAATTGATCTTTGACTGCATTTTTAGCAATATCTGGGATGAAAGTCGTATCCCCCATTTTGAGTCCCAGTGACTTCAATTCAGAAAGCGCATTGCGCAAACTCATTCCAATCAAATTTGGCATTGGGATGGTGGGAGGCACGGTTCGATTGATGGTTAAATAGATTACTCGGTTAACCTTTACGGTTGCTTCCGGGTCTGGAAATTGCTTCAGAATTATAGTGGAAGCCACCGTATCAACATAAATAGAATCTTGAATAACTACATCGAATCCTTTTTCCTCCAGGCTAGATTGAACATCTTCCAGTAGTTTTCCTTTTACATCCGGTACTACCAAATACTCTCCATGATTGGTGATCACATTTAACATCAACAAAAAGAACCCAACCAGCACGATAGAAAAACCGATCCCTATGAGGATATTTTGCCACAACGGTCTTTTTGTGATATAAGAAAAATCAATCATATTCACTTCTTAAACTGCAATGCGTCGTCAATAAGCATCGCATAAAAATTCTTCAAATCCAATCCCATAGCAGCCACTTGTTGGGGCACGATACTGGCATCACTTTGTCCGGGCACAGTATTGATTTCAAGTAGGTATGGTTGTTGATCTGTTTCGTTGTAAATAAAATCCATTCTAACAATACCCCTGCAATTGAAAACTGCATAGATACCCGATGCTGCATTCCTTACTTTTTGTGCAATCTCTTCGCTGCATACTGCGGGCGTTACTTCGGTTGATTTACCCTGGTACTTTGCTTCGAAATCAAAGAAGTCATTTTGAGACATCACTTCGGTAAATGGCAATGTGATGATGGTGCCATTTGATTTGAATACTCCAATTGTAAATTCTCTTCCTGCAATAAATTCCTCAATCAACACCTGATCATCTTCCTTGAATGCTTTTTCAATAGCAGCATCCAAACCCTCTACAGAAGCAACTTTACTCATTCCGATGCTTGAACCTCCGTTATTGGGCTTTACAAAAACAGGAAATTTAAATGCATGGACTTGTGCTTTCTTTTCCAAATAATTTTCTCTGAAAAGATGTAAAGATTTAGCCACTGCAAAACCTGCAGCACCGGCAATGCCTACTGTATATCTTTTATTGAATGTGATAGCAGAAGTAGTTGCGTCGCAAGAAGTATACGGAATACGCAATAAGTCAAAATACCCTTGAAGCTTCCCATCCTCCCCTGGTGTTCCGTGAATTCCAATGAAAACCGCATCAAATTGAATTTTTCGTCCTTTGATAGTAAGTGAAAAATCATCTTTGTTTACAAGAATCTCCTCTCCCTCAGAGGTTGTATGAAACCATTTTTCAGGAGTGATATCAATTCTATATAAATTGTACTTAGATGGATCAATATGCTTTTGTATCGTGATTGCACTTTTATAGGAAATCACTGCCTCAGAAGAATATCCACCCGTGACCAATGCAATGGTAGGGATCGGCATGTATAAAGCTGACTTAAATGTGTAATTTTTCTTTCTTCGCCATCAACTCATCAACAGTTTCTTTGTAGAGTTCATCTGGCACGCAACAATCAACCGGACAAACGGCAGCACATTGTGGCTCTTCGTGGAAACCCTGACACTCAGTACATTTGTTTGGAGTAATATAATAGGTATCGTTGCTAATGGGATTATTCTTTTGATCAGCATCCACCACAGATCCGTCCATCAACGTAAATCCACCTTTTACGGTAGTACCATCGGAAATGGCCCACTCAACACCACCCTCGTATAT
>JAURIR010000038.1 GCA_030832645.1 Chitinophagales bacterium
TCACAGCTGGTTTGATCTGATTGCAGGTGTAATAATTGGATTTGCTTTTCAGCTGATTTCACTCTGGATTTAAAAAAGAGACCCTGGCCTGGAAAGACCGGGTCGTTAACCATTCTAAGATTCTGTTAACCATTGAGCAGTTTTGAACTACTCAAGTATTTCTGATCTGGGTAGTAAATGAAAAGACAATTTCCTCCTCGGATCGTTTGAATAATTTTTTGGTGGACACTCATTGGCAGTGCCGGGCATCCATAGCTTCTTCCTAAATAATGCTGTACATCTGTCAGCCAATCTTCTGCATAGGTTGCGCCATGTACTACTATCGCTCTCTTTTCTGCCATGTCATTGAATCCTTTCTCCACGCCTTTTAACCTCAGCGAGTAACCATTGTTGCCGTCGTACGTGGCACCGGTGATGTAGAAACCAAGACTGCTTTTATGCGAATTGGGTTGATTGGAAAAATATTTCGCATATTCTTCTCCCGTATTCTTGCCATGTGCAACCACCGTTTGGTATTTCAGTGTTTGCGATTTAAGATCTACCACAAACATTCGTTTCTCCTTCGATGATTTTGAAAAATCGATGATAGCAAGAATACTGTCTTCGCTCAATCTTTTTTGAGCCTGCAGTTTGCTGAATCCTTTCAACGCCATTGTAAATACTTCCTCTGAAATATTCGCTCCTGTTTCACTGATTTTTGAACATACTTGATGTACATAATCCTTCATCGTAGCATCCATTGCAGGGTCGCCTGTTTTTTTGCCTATTCCATCACTGGGCAACATGCTCAGGATCAACACAAAAAAACCAAACAACAGTGCCGTAATTTTCAATGAACTGAACCTCTTTGTCATACAAAACGGGGTTTAAAAGTGATTTATTGTGTAACACACAAAATTCCACCCATTTTGGAGTTCAGTCACCAAAAGTTTTGTGAAAGATAGGAAGGAGCCAAAGTCATCGATAGGCTAGAATTCAAGCCAAATCAGTATTTTAAGAAAATATTTAGTTTTCAACTTTATAATCTACTACAAATACCTTTTCCATATGCGGTTGTAGAATTTTTTGAAATTCCATGTGCGCGGGATGCTTTTGATAGACAGCGTCTCTGTCGGAGGTATTTGCAAACGTCAATACAAAACAATGCGTGAATCCTTGGTGAAAATTCTCTGGACTGTTGTTCAATCCCCATTCTATTGATTTTACTACCGGAATCTTTTTCCCTAATCCCATAAACGCATTCACCACACTGTCTACTGATGCGGCTGAACTTGTTTCCTTGAATTTAAACATTACAACGTGCCTGTATATTCCTTTAGTTGACTGACCGAAAGTGGAGGCACCAATAAGGAGAAATAAAACTACCAATACATTTTTCATATCATTGTTTTAAAGGGTTAATACATTGTCATGGGGTCATCGACTATTCTATAGTTTTCGTTCCAACCATTCATGGCTGCAATATCTTTTTCTTCTATTTCGAAATCATAAATAGTGAAGTTTTCTTTGATCCTCCTCGGGTTGGAAGATTTTGGGATGCTGGAGATTCCTTGCTGAACTGCCCACCGTAAAATTATTTGAGCAGGCGTTTTATTGTATTTCACCGATAACTCTCCCAAGCGCAGGTCATTGAATTTTTGTCCGCGCACCAATGGGGTATACGCTTGTAAACAAATACCGTGCCTATTGCAATAGGTTATCTCATCAGACATGTATAAGTAGGGGCTGAACTCCATTTGATTGATAGCGGGAACAATACTGGCGTAATCTTCGAGCTCCAACAAAAACGGATGAAGGTAATTGGCAACACCAATACCTTTTACACTTCCGCTTTTGTATAAGTGCTCGATTGCTTTCCAGGTTTCTTTTCTTTTATATTTTATTGGCCAATGGATCAGGTACATATCAATGTATTCAATATCCAAGGCCTGCATACTTTCTTCAAATGCTTTCAGGGTTTGATCGTATCCCTGGTGGGTATTATTTACTTTGGTGGTTACAAAAATTTCTTTTCTATCCATGCCAACTCTACGGATTCCCTCTCCAATCTGTTTTTCATTCTCATACATTTGGGCTGTATCGATCAATCTATAGCCGGTTTCGATAGCAGTTCGAACTGCCTCTACAGCCTCTTCTCCATGCATGTCGTATACACCCAATCCCAATAAAGGCATCGATTCGCCGTTGTTGAGTTGGCAATACAACTGATTGTTCTTTTTGATAAGAGGGGATTTCATGCTCCTTACTAAGTTAATTCATATACGTATTCGACTCAAGTGAAACCTTATCTTTGCAGCCTAAATCATTCGTTATGTCTTTGATCGTAGTTGGTACAATGGCTTTTGATGCAATCGAAACACCTTTTGGAAAAAGTGATAGAATTATTGGTGGCGCAGGTACATATATTGCCTGGTGTGCTTCCAATTTTATAAAACCAATCAAGCAGATCTCAGTGGTGGGTGGCGATTTTCCTCAGGAAGAGCTTGATCATTTGACTAGTTTGGGTGTAGAATTGGAAGGGGTACAAATCAAGAAAGACGAGAAATCTTTCTTCTGGGCAGGTCGTTATCATATGGACATGAACGAACGCGATACCTTGGATACACAGCTGAATGTATTGGCAAATTTTACTCCAGTTGTGCCAGAGAGTTATCAGGATGCAGAATTTTTGATGCTCGGAAACCTAGTGCCTGCTGTTCAAATGAGTGTATTGAACCAAATGAAGAAGAAGCCAAAATTGGTGGTGATGGACACCATGAATTTTTGGATGGAAACTGCCATGAGTGATTTGGAAGAAGTGCTTAAAAAAGTGGATGTCTTGTTGGTGAACGATAGCGAAGCGCGTCAGCTAAGCGGACAATACTCATTGGTAAAAGCTGCAAAGACTATCATGGCAATGGGTCCTAAGTACTTGGTGGTAAAGAAAGGAGAACACGGGGCCTTGTTGTTCCACGGAGATAAAGTATTTGTTGCTCCTGCATTGCCTTTGGAAGAAGTATTTGATCCAACTGGGGCAGGAGATACCTTTGCAGGTGGATTTGTAGGGCATCTTGCAAAAACAAAAGACATCTCTTTTGAAAACATGAAAACTGCTATCATCGTGGGTTCTGCTATGGCATCGTTCTGTGTAGAGAAATTTGGAACCACCAGAATGAAGGAAATCAATAAAGAAGATATTCAAAACAGGATACAACAGTTTGTAGACCTTGTGAATTTTGATATCAACATCATCTGATAGCAATCAATCTTTTTTCTTTTACTGTTTTAGACTGCAGGTGAAATGCTTCTATGTAAACGATGTATTGCCCTGCAGGAAGGATTTGTCCTTTGTTTAGCCCATTCCAACATATACTTCCGCTTGTTCCCAATAATATGTTGTCAATGATTTTGCTTATCAGATTTCCTTGCAATCCGAATAAATACACAGTGCAAGTATATCCCGGCTGATCAAAATGATAGTTGATACCTAAAACATCGTTTATTCCATCGTTGTTTGGCGATAGAATCTTGGGGGCAATCTCAAAATGCGATGGAATGCTATCGCTTTTTTTATATTGCGAATTTTCCAATGTAGGGCTGGCATAGTTTACGGAGGAAGATGCTGAATGCCAGTTGTTTTTATCTTGCGAGGATGCAGCGGGTTGTATGCGTTCCAATGAAACACCCGAAGGATCATGAAGAAATGGATAGTGCATGTTGTCGGTGTAGTACATATTATCCAGGACGATCCCCTGTTTATTCAGGATGATTATATTCCCCTCATCATCGGGCAGCGAAGGGAGGTTCTTCACTTGTATCATCTTCTTGGAATTTGCAGACGGCCATTGTTTTTTTACGAAGGCGGTATCTTCAGAAATTATAATATAGTCCTTTGGAAAAAAGTTGAAGTGTCCTTCGCCAATTTTATAGTTTGTAGTGAGTCCACCTAAATTATTGTACGACGACAAATACAGTTCATTGGCATTTACAACCGATTGGGTATTGTTATACAATTCGATGAAATCGCTTCCGTCAGAGGGAGGATTGAACAATACCTCGTTGACGAGGATATCTTTTGGTAAGGGGTCTTTTTGTAATCCGGTCTGGACGCTTGTTTCAAGGCTTTTGTCTTTTTTACAGGAAAGAATGTTTTTTATTTCGATGTTATAAACAGAGTTGGGCTTGAGGGCAGTTTGTAATTTTATTTCTGCTTTGTTAAAAAGTGAACCAATTGCTTTTGCGGAGCTTGCACTCAGCATAGGTTCTCTGAAAGAATAGTTGAGTGCATTGGAAAGAGAGCTGCTATCTGCACCATGAGAAAATTCGATAAGCAAGGTTTGATCGTTGAGTGCAGTGCATTGCAGGGCCTCAAAGCGACTCGCACCAGGTTTACTTTTATAGACACTGTTTTCCATCCCTGGTGTTCCGCCATTTCGATGTACGCTGGAAGTCCAGTTGTTGTTTTCACATGGTTGCAGCGGGTTGATCATTTCCAGGCTCCATCCACCTGCTACTTTGATGGTATTTTCATGCCAACTGCTTTTATATTCAATCGCATGAACGGTTGTATTGTCGGGCGATTTTAAACCGATGGTTCCTTCATCGTTGGTAAGTAGTGGGAAAGAACTCAATGCAATGATGCGAAGGGATGGGTTGAAAAGTGGAAGATTGGTTTTTGAGCAAAGCACAATCAAGCTATCTGGCTTCAGGACAGTTGAATTACCAATGCTGTAAGTGGTACTTCCTTTTTCTATTTTCCATTTATTTAAATCAATGCTGCGGTTACTGCAATTTCTGAGTTCAATGTATTCTGCATTGGGAAGCCCTACGATAGGACTCGGGTCAACCATGATTTCATTGATGACTATTGTATAGCGTTCCGTCTGAGCAGCAGCAATATTCCCGAATAACAGCAACATCCACATTATTTTCATCACTTGAAACTAGCTGCTGCCCTGGATTTGATGAAGGTGAAATCAACTTTTATTTGGTAGAAAAAAATCAGCTTGTTAGATTTGCACCCGTAATGATGACGACAAAACACACAAAAAAGAACAAGAAACATTCCTAACGGAAGGTTGCTTCTCTTTGTGTATCAAATAAGTAACGACCTTCCAACAACTGGAAGGTCTTTTTTTTAACCGTCCCGCAAGGGCAAAAGAATAAATATGAAAGTAGCCGTAGTAGGTGCAACAGGATTGGTAGGCACTAAGATGTTGCAAGTATTGGAAGAGAGAAATTTCCCAGTAACAGAATTGATTCCTGTAGCCTCTGAGAAATCGGTGGGTAAGGAAGTAACATTCAAGGGTGTTTCTTACAAAGTGGTGGGCATGCAAACGGCGATTGATATGAAACCTGCTGTGGCATTGTTTTCTGCAGGCGGAAGCACTTCTACTGAATGGGCACCTGCTTTTGCGGCAGCCGGTATAACGGTGATTGATAATTCATCTGCATGGAGAATGGATCCAACAAAAAAATTGGTCGTTCCTGAAATCAATGCTGATGCACTTACTGCAGAAGACAAAATCATTGCCAATCCAAACTGTTCTACTATTCAGATGGTGGTGGCATTGGCGCCGTTGCATAATAGATACAAAGCAAAGAGAATTGTTGTGAGCACGTATCAAAGTGTTACTGGAACAGGTGTTAAAGCTGTGAATCAGTTGATGAATGAGCGCAAGGGTGTGAAAGGCGAAATGGCTTATGCGTATCCGATTGATTTGAATGTGATTCCACAAATCGATGTATTCATGGACAATGGGTATACCAAAGAGGAAATGAAGATGGTGAATGAAACCAAAAAAATCATGCGCGATGACAGCATCCGTGTAACTGCTACTACTGTTCGTATTCCGGTAATGGGTGGACACAGCGAAAGCGTGAACATTGAATTTGAAGAAGAGTTTGATCTAGACGAAGTGAGAAAAATTCTTGCAGCAGCTCCTGGAGTGGTATTGGTGGATGAACCCTCTACGCAGCAGTATCCCATGCCAAAGGATGCACACGAAAGAGACGAAGTTTTTGTTGGAAGATTAAGAAGAGATGAAACCCAGCCAAAGACGTTGAATATGTGGATTGTAAGTGATAACCTCCGTAAAGGAGCTGCTACTAATGCGGTTCAGATTGGAGAGTACCTTTTGGGGAAGGGTTTGATTTAAGTGAGAAGGGGGAAAGGGAAAGGGAGAAGGGAGAAGAGAGCAGAGAGCAGGGTAGAAGGGTAAGAAAAAAGATTTTAATTTAATTACTCCCTTGTCCCTCCTCCCTTCACCCTCCTCCCTTTGAAGATCAACCAATCAACTTAAGAAAACCATCCTCATCCAAAATCTGAATGGAAGCAATTTTTTTTGCTTTTTCCAATTTTGATCCTGCATCTTCTCCTACTATCAAGTAATCCAACTTGCTGCTGACGCCGGATAGAATTTTTCCGCCGTTGTCTTCAACCATTTGCTCTGCCTCTGAGCGTTTGAGTTGATTCAATGTTCCTGTAAAGAGAAAAGTTTTACCAGAAAGACTTCCTCCGCTAGATTGTTTTTTGATGCTGTTGAGCTGAAGGCCCAGTGATTCCAATCCTTTCAGCATTTCAATATTTTCTTTTTTACTGAAATACTGATGAATGCTGTCTGCTACTTTTACACCCACGTCTTCGATCTGTTGCAATTCATCCAAATTCATTTTACTCAGATCGAGCAAATGATCAATGGCTTGAGCAATTGTTTTTGCGGTGGTTTCTCCTACATACCGAATTCCCAATGCATTGATCAATCGGTAAAGAGGTTGTTGTTTTGATTTTTCGATTGCTTCTTGCAGATTGGTCACCGATTTGGCTCCAAATCCCTCCATTCTTTTTAATTCATCGAATGGAAGTTCATAGATCGATGGGATGTTCTTGAGCCAACCCAGTTCGTGAAATTTTCGAATGTTCGCATCTCCGAGTCCACGAATATCCATCGCATCCTTGCTGGTGAAATGAATCATTCTTTCTACGACTTGTGCATCGCATAGATCATTGGGGCAGCGCCAAACTGCCTCTTCTTCGGGCTTGATGAGGGCTGTTTTACAGACAGGGCACTGCGTAGGAAATTGAATTTTCGATTCATTTCCATTTCTTAGTTCCGGGAATGATTTTACGATGTAGGGAATCACATCGCCTGCGCGTTCAACGAGCAATGTATCTCCGATTCGAATATCTTTTTCATTTATAAAATCCTGGTTGTGCAATGAAATAGAAGCTACTGTGACACCGCCAATAGGAACCGGTTGAATTTTTGCAACAGGTGTTATGCTTCCGGTTCTTCCCACTTGAAATTCTACTTGTAACAGTTTGGAAGTAGCCTGACGTGCTTTGAATTTATAGGCAATGGCCCAACGTGGATGATGGGTTGTCATCCCTAATTTTTCTTGCAATGCGAGTTCATTTACTTTGATGACCAGTCCATCGATTTCGTAGGGCAGGTCGTCTCTTTTTTCTTCGAAGTCTTTGCAAAATGCAATGACTGCTTGAATACCCTTGAATACTTTTTTTTCTTGAACAGGGCTCCTAAAACCAAGCTCCCAGAGCATTTCGAGTGAATTGGAATGAGAGAGTATTTCTTTTTCGTTGTTTTCGAAATGCAAATAAGCAATATGATAAATGAATGCTTCGAGGTTTCTTTTAGAAACAATGGACGCATCTTTGATACGAAGAGATCCTGATGCGGCATTGCGCGGGTTGGCAAGAGGAGGAAGATTTTGTTCGATCAATTGTTCGTTGAACGATTGAAAACTTTTCTTGTTCATCAAAACTTCTCCTCTGATTTCTGCTTGTTGGATCCCGTATTTAGAGAAGGGGGCGGAGAGGGGAATCGACTTTATTTGTTTGAGGTTGAGTGTGATATCTTCTCCCGCAACACCGTCTCCTCGGGTTGCACCTCTTTTGAACAGATCGTTTTCGTATACCAATGAAATACTAGCTCCGTCGAATTTTGGTTCTACACAGTACTGGAGTTCATCCAGTTTCGAGAGTTCTCTTGCCTTTCTATCCCATTCAAGTAAATCGTCTGCATTGTACGAATTTTCCAACGAGAGCATCGGTACCAAATGCTGAACGGTATTGAATTGTTTGGCGATGCCAGGTCCTACACGTTGTGTAGGAGAGTCGGGAGTAACGAGCGTTGGATGGGTGGCTTCAATTTTTTCCAGCAGCTTATACAATTGATCAAACTCAACGTCTGCGATCAAGGGATCGTTCATCACGTAGTAGCGGTTTTCGTGAAAGCAAATACACTCGCGTAACTGACTGATATGCCTCAATAGAAATGGTTCGTCTTGAACATGTTCGAGCAGACTTTTACTCAGTTCTTGTATTCTTTTTATATCTTCCGTTCTAGACATTGGTTAACCAAACTATAAAAGTAGAATTTTAGATGTTCTTTTTTGTGAATTCGTTTTTGAAATTATTTTTGTTCAGTTTTGAAAATGTAAGATAAGCACCTTCATGCCTCATAGAACGAAATCCAATATAAACATTACTCCCGTGCAATTGGTGCCGGAATTTCAGTTTGCCCTATCTGTGGATTGTGTCATTTTTGGCTACGACCGTGGTGTATTGAAAGTCTTGTTGATTGAAAGCGATCTTCCTTCCTATAAAGGACAGTGGTCTTTGTTGGGTGACTTATTGCGTCCCGATGAAAACCTCGATCAGGCCTCTCACCGTATTTTACAAGAGCGTACCGGAGTCAATGATATGTTTTTGGAGCAAGTGAAAACGTTCAGTTCCATCGACCGACATCCTGCAGGAAGGGTTATTACCACCGCTTATTTTGCGTTGGTAAATGTGCGCGATTATCAACTAAAGAAACTAGATCATAATCTTCACTGGCACGTGGTTACTGATATCCAGACTTTGGCATTTGATCACAAAGAAATTTTAGATCAGTCGTTGCGCGTACTCAGAAAAAAAATTCAGGAAGAGCCGGTTATATTTAATTTATTGGAGAAGAAGTTTTCTTTGCGCGACCTCCAACAGGTTTTTGAACAGGTATTGGGAGTGGAGTTGGACAGAAGAAATTTCAGGAAAAAAATATTTTCAACAGGATTATTAAAGGACGAAGACGAAATGGAAAAACAAGTAAACCATCGTCCTGGTAAGCTTTATTCCTTCAACCAGGAAACCTACGAACAGTTGAAGAAAAAATCCTTTGCGGGCTTTCGCTTCTGATCAGATCGATCCGCCTTCTACCAGTAAGGAGGGAATCAATTCAGTTTTTCTAGTAATTCCTTTATCAAGCACTTCCAGAAAAGTTTCCATTGCCTTCTTGCCCAATACGGCTCCACTTGTTTCGATGTAGGTGATGGCCGGACTTGTCAGTTTTGGAATGAAGCCATTGCTGATGGCAATTACTGAAATATCCTTTGGCATAGAAAGTTTGAGTTGGTTGATAGCCATGATAACACCCGTGAGGATTTCATCGCTCATGCAAAAAATGGTATCAATTTTTTTAGGGTGCACCAGCATTTCCAGTGCGAGGTTTTTGGCCTCTTCGGTATTGGTTGCGGTTGCTGTTGAGATTTCGATCAGTGGAGAAAGTTTTTTGAGTTCGTTTACAAATCCCTGTTTTCTTTTTCTTGTGATCGAAAGGTTGGGATTCCCAAAGAGTGCAAAAACATTCTTCTTTTTTTTGTTATAGATCGTTTTTGCTGCCAACTTTCCGATTTCAGTGTCTGCCATCGTTACTTTAATGCAGTGCGGATCTTCTGGAACCTTGTCGAAAAATATGATAGGAATACCGGAAACCATGATTCTTTTGAAAACTGCAATGTCGTTTGTATCGGGGGTGAGTGCCACAAAGATGGCAGCCACCCGATTGAGTTTACACAGTTTCAAATTGGCTTCTTCAATAGAGGGGTCGTTGCTGGATTGAAGGATGAGAAGAGAGAAGCCTTGTTTTCTTGCTTCTTCTTCCACAGCAGCCAGAAACGAATGGTAAAAGAAATTAGAAATCTCGGGTACGATAAGTCCCAGCACCTTGCTTTGCTGGGTTCTGAGATATACTGCAAAAGCATTTGGCTCGTAATCCATCACTTCTGCCAGCTCTCTGACCTTGCGTTTGGTCTCTTTCGCAATGTCTGGATGGTCCTTGAGGGCTCTGGAGACAGTTGAAATGCTTATTTGGAGCATTTCTGCAATATTTTTTAACGTCGCCTTGTTGGTCATTTTACATCATTTATCCACCGAAAGTATTTCCGCAAACCTTTGCAATTTAAGGAATCCTATCAAACGAAAAAATTTCCTTCTCCCCGTGCAGCGTTCTGTGGATATGATCTTGTCTTATACATTGATCGGGAGTACCAGCTTTAGTTAAAGCATTCAAAATCAGTCAATTAAATATTTTATACTCGATTTGTTTAATTCGGGTCTTGTGTACAACCTTTATTTCTTCAACAAAAATTCTTTAACAAAAAATTCATCAAAAAGTGTCCAATATGTAAAGTTTACATATTTTGCAGGACTCAAATTTTTAAATCACTGTTTATGACTTTAAAACGTTTACTCAAAGTGATGCTGCTTCCAGTAATAATGCTGTTTGCATTACAGGTTGCAGTAGCACAAAACAGAACGGTTACTGGTAAAGTAACCGACGCTAAAGACGGCTCTCCAATTGCAGGAGCTTCTGTAGTAGTGAAAGGAATGAAGACTGGTACACTAACAGGTGTGGACGGTTCATTCTCTATCAGTATTTCTTCAAGTGTGAAAGCACTTGTAGTAACTTCTGTTGGCTACAGTTCTTCCGAGATTGCCGTTGGATCTTCTAACTCTGTAAATGTTGCTTTGCAGTCTACTGCAGACGCATTGGCAGATGTTGTAGTTATTGGTTATGGTTCCCGAAAGTCTAAAGACGTTACCGGTTCTGTTTCCAGAGTAACGGAAAAAGATTTCAATAAGGGACAAATTGCTTCTCCTGAACAATTGTTACAGGGACGTACACCTGGTGTGTTGGTTACACCATCTACAGGTGAGCCTGGTGCAGCTGCTACTATCAACATCAGAGGTACTGGTTCTATCAGCGGTTCACAAGAACCATTGTATGTAATCGATGGAGTTCCTTTGATCCAAGGCGGAACATTGGGTTCTGCAAGTGGTGTTGAAGGAAGCACAACTGCAAAAAATCCATTGATCTTCTTGAACCCAAATGATATTGAAAGCATCACTGTATTGAAAGATGCATCTGCTGCTGCGATCTATGGTTCCAGAGGTGCAAACGGTGTAATCTTAATTACCACAAAAGTTGGAAAAGGTGGAAAGAAAGGCGTACTAGGTTACAGCACTTCTATTACACATGCTTCTACAGCTAAGCGTTACGATTTGATGAAGCCACAAGATTTCTTGGTTGCTGCAAAAATCGCCAATATTGCTGGTGGTGCTGATCCGGTTGCTGCCGCTGAGTCTGTTGCTTCCATCGATGGTGGTGCAAACACAGATTGGCAAGATCAAATTTTCAGAGCACCGATCTCTCAAACGCACAACTTGAATTACGCTTTCAACAACAAAGGAACAGCTGCTCGTTTGAGCGGTTCTTACGATGATCAAGTTGGTATTGTGAAGAACAGTGAATTGAAGAGATTGACTGCACGTGCAAACATCAGTCAGAAGCTTTTGAAAGATAAAATCAAATTAGAAGCAAACGTTACTTATTCTAATACCAAGAACCAATACGCGCCAATTTCAAACAACGCGGGTTATCAGGGAAGTTTGTTGGGTGCTGCTTTGCAGTTCAATCCAACCAATCCTGTATATAACAAAGACGGTTCGTTCTTTCAGCCTGGTGATCAAAGAAACCCAGTACAAATGTTGGCGTACTTTGACGACCGCGATTACATCAATCGTTTCTTGGCAAACCTTTCCGGTACTTACCAAATCACCAAAGACCTTTCTTATAAAGTTGTATTTGGTAGCGATAATTCTCAATCACAAAGAACTGCATTCGCAGATCCTCGTTTGGGTTCTAACGCTTACGGTGGTACTATCAACGTGTATGGAAGAGATTTCCAAAATGGTATTCAAGGAAATGGTCGTGTTACAAGACAGAACCTGAAGAATTCTTCTACATTGGTTGAACACTACTTGACTTACGACAAAACTTTCAATGAGAAGCATGCGTTGAACGCAGTGGCTGGTTATTCTTACCAGAAATTCTCTACAGAATACGATGGTTCATTTGGATGGGGTCTTGCTACTCCAGTAACAAAACCAACAGATGTTTTTGTTAAAGATTATGATGGGTTCAAAAACTACGGCGTTTTCGTTCCTGGTTACAGCGCAAACTCATTGCAATCAGTTTTCGGTCGTGTGAACTATACTTTCAACGACAAATATTTCTTGACTGGTACAGTGAGAATGGACGGTTCGTCTAAATTCGGTACCAACAATAAATACGCAACTTTCCCTGCATTGGCTTTCAAATGGAGAGTGATTGAAGAAGAGTGGGCTAAAAACTCTTTGGGTAAGCTTTTCAGCGAATTCAATGTAAGAGCTAACTATGGTAAGTTGGGTAGCCAAGACAACCTTGGTGCATATGCGGCACTTAACCTTCAGCAAACGTATAATCCTGGTACAGGTTCTTCTACACGTTTCATCCAACAGGGTAACCCTGATTTGAAATGGGAAGAAGTTACTACTACCGGTATCGGTGTTGACTTCACTTCTTTGAACAGAAGATTGTCAATTACTGCTGACTACTATAATAATAAGCGTCAAAACATGTTGTTCTTCGCTCCAACTCCTGGAGGTTTCGCTCCAACCAGTTTCTGGTGGGTGAACCTTGCCGGTGAAGTGAACAACAAAGGTTTTGAGGTGAGTGCCAACTACAAGTTCATCAATTCCAGAAAATTCAAATGGGATGCAAGCTTGAATTTGACAACTGTAAAGAACAGTATCTCCGGTTTGCCTACCCCAATCAATACGGGTGAAGTAAGTGGACAAGGTTTGACAGGTGCATTTGCTCAAATTCTTGCCAACGGATATTCAATCTTCTCTTGGTCAATGCCTGTATTCAACGGATTTGATGGTAATGGTAACGCACGCTATGCAAATGGTGCTGCCAACCAAATCGTAGGTTCTGCATTGCCAAAAGTATTTGCTGGTTTAACCAACAACTTCAGTTTTGGCAACTGGTCTGTAAGTGCATTCTTAAACACTATCCGCGGTCATTATATTTACAACAATACTGCCAACGCACTTCTACTCAAGGGTAGCTTGCGTAACGCACGTAACGTAACAAATGCAGTAGGTAATGGTGTAGAGAATCCATTCAACCCTGGTTCTGTATCAACTCGTTTCTTGGAGAAAGGCGACTTCGTTCGTCTTTCAAACTTGAACGTGAACTACAATTTCAATATCAAGTCTGGCAGCGCAGTGAAGACATTGTCTGCATTCCTTTCTGGTCAGAACTTGTTCTTGATTACGAAGTACACTGGTATCGATCCTGAGGTGAACGTCGATAAATCAATCAATGGTATTCCTTCTCGTGGATTTGACTACACTCAATATCCAAGACCAAGGGTGATTACTGCTGGTGTAAACATCGGCTTCTAATAACCAATCAAATAATTGAATTAAATGAAGCATATCATGAAAAATAAATTAATACCGGTTTTAACGATGCTAGGCATCTTCGCTGCATCGTCTTGCACAAACCTTGAACCAGATTTGTCTAAGGGTACGGTATCCATCGCCCCTAACCAAACAGGTGGTGCACCAAAAGCACCGTCCATCTCTTCTGTTTACGAAATATTGAACGGAATGGCGGGTAACCAAGGTAACTGGTTCGCGATGAACGAACACTCTACCGATGAAATCATGGGCCCCACACGTGGAACAGACTGGGACGATTTCGGTACATGGCGCAGGTTGCACTTGCATACCTGGGCTCCTGACCACAATCAGGTAACAGATACTTGGAACTTCCTTAACGGAGCCTTGTTCCAAACAACGTTGATTGCAGAAACTTCAACCGACGCACGTACAAAAGCAGAAGGACAATTCCTTCGTGCTTACTTCCGCTGGATCACTTGTGATCTATACGGTCAAGTTCAAACACGTCCGGCTACAGCTGCTGCAAACGCAATTCCTGAAGTACTTTCTAGATCTGCTGCGATCGACGCAGTGATTTCAGAATTGGAATCAAGCATTGCAAACCTTCCAACCTATGATGGAACGAACAGAGCAGTTGCTACAAAAGAAGCGGCATACGCATTGCTTGCAAAAGCATACTTGAACAAAGCAGTATACAAAAACGATCCAACCAAACCGGCTGGTCCTTTCACGTTCGCTGCTGCCGACATGAATAACGTAATCAAGTACTGCAACCTTGTTGCTGCTAATCCTGTATTGAAACTCGATACTTATTATTGGGATAACTTCAAATGGGATAATGGTAAACAATCCAGCGAAAACATCTTCGTTCGTAAGAATGAATTCGATGCAAGAGCTGGTGGTGGTACAGGTTTGAGATGGCAGACTTCTCAGAGCTGGCACTACAACCAAACTCCATCAAGCTGGAACGGATTCGTAACATTGTCTGAGTTCTACGATAGCTTCGAAGACGGAGACGTTAGAAAGAGCGACAATCTTGCTGGGTATACTGATAAAGTAGGTTCTCCTGCAGGTTTCGTTGTTGGACAAGTTTATGGTCCTGTAGATCCTAAAAATCCAAAATCTCCTGCTGGTATCGGAAACCCACTTGGAAAGATCTACGATCGTTCTGGTAACCCATTGGTGTTCACCCGCAGAGCTTCTATCTTCTTCAACGGTGAAGCTAGTGGTATCCGTGTAAATAAATTCCCTCTCGATCCATCAACAATCAATGATGGTGCTTGGGGAAGTACTAACGAGTTTCCTTTCTTGCGTTTCGCAGATGTTCGTTTGATGAAAGCTGAAGCAATCCTCAGAGGCGGTTCTGATGCAGAAACTGCATTGAGCATCGTAAACGGAATCCGTGAAAATAGAAAAGCTTCTAAGTTGGGCGCTGTTAAGTTGAGCGATATTCTTGCTGAAAGAGGTCGTGAACTTTACTTGGAAGGTCACAGAAGAACAGACATGGTTCGCTTCGGTGTATTCAACAGTCCAGTTGAAGAAAGAGCAGTGGCTTCTGATGCATTCAAATGTGTGTATCCGATCCCAACCGTATCACTTTCTTCCAATCCTAACTTGAAACAAAACTTCGGTTATTAATCGAGATTTTGAAAATTTTATAAAAAGGCTGCCCACAAGGCAGCCTTTTTTGTATCATCTTTGTCCTTCCAACACCGTCATGAAACAAATTGCAATTGCTATCTGCATCCTATTTCTATTCGCTTGCAAAGGCAGGAATAACGACGCCCTCTTTTCATTGGTAAAAGACAGCAACATCGATTTTGTAAATACACTCGAAGAATCAAAAGACTACAACGTATTTAAATACAGGAATTTTTACAACGGGGGAGGTGTAGCCACCGGCGATATCAATAACGATGGATTGGCAGATGTTTTTTTTACCGCTAACCAAGGATCCAATAAATTATACCTGAATAAAGGGAATCTTCAATTTGAAGATATTTCAGAAAAGGCCGGATTCAACGACAAGAAACAATGGAGCACCGGAGTTGTATTCGTCGACATCAATGCAGATGGGTGGTTAGACATCTATGTTTGCAATGCCGGTAACATGTTGGAGAAATCTCTTCGAAAAAATCAGCTCTTCATCAATAACCACGATCTAACGTTTACTGATAAAGCTGCAGAGTTTGGTTTAGACAATGATGGGTATTCTACCCAGGCGTCTTTTTTTGATTACGATCTAGACGGTGATCTGGATTGTTTTCTGGTGAATAACAGCCCCATTCCAGTTAATACACTCAATTACGCAAATATGCGCACAGTGCGCGATCCGGATGCACCCTTTGCCGAGTTTCTTAAAGGAGGCGGAGATCATTTGTACAAAAACGACAATGGAAAATTTATTGAAGTAAGTAAAGAGGCAGGCATCTTCGGTTCTATCATCAGCTTTGGTTTAGGAGTAACAGTAGGCGATGTAAATTTAGATGGCTACCCTGATGTTTATGTATCCAACGATTTTTTTGAAAAAGACTATCTCTATATCAATCAGCGCAACGGCACGTTCAAGGACGAACTTGAGCAACGCATGCAACATATCAGCTTTTCCTCCATGGGAGCTGATTTACAGGATATTAATAACGACGGTAAGCCAGATATTTTTACGACCGATATGTTGCCGGGCGATGACTATCGCTTAAAAACCAATACTTCCTTCGAAGGATACGAGGTATTCAAACTCAAGCAAAACCAAGGCTTCTTCAATCAATTCACGCAAAATGCACTTCAGGTCAATAACGGCGAAGGAAAGTTTTTAGAAACGGCTTTTTATTCTGGAGTAGCCGCCAGCGATTGGAGCTGGGGAGCACTCATGTTTGATGCAGACAACGATGGAAAGTCAGACATCTTTGTTTGCAACGGTATATACAGAGACGTAACCGACCAGGACTTCATCGATTTTTTTGCAAACGATGTGGTAAATAAAATGGCACTCACGGGTAGGAAAGAAGATGTGGAAAATGTTATAAACGAAATGCCCTCTGTACCCATTGCAAACAAGGCGTTTAAAAATCTAGGGGGATTGAAATTCTCCGATGAAAGCATCAACTGGGGATTTGATAAACCAACTTATTCAAACGGCGCAGCGTATGCAGATCTTGATAATGATGGCGATCTGGATCTCATCATTAACAATGTGAATC
>JAURIR010000039.1 GCA_030832645.1 Chitinophagales bacterium
GGCAAATTTCAGCGGAGAATAAGTAGTAATTCCGGCACACAGCAACGGCGCAACGCCTGCGAGATTTTCTTTCTCCTGTACATTCAATACATAATTTTCATCGGTGATGATTTCAGCAGAATATCCACCCATGGTTCTTTTTCCAGAACCATTTCTCTCCAATGCATTGTAAGTTCCAGTCATTCCTTCCTGACAATATTGTTCGAAGTTGCTTTTGCAATTAGGGCATACTCTGCAACTGTCTACCATTACACCTACACCCACTGTTTGACCTACCTTGAATTTGGTTACAGCAGAACCGATACCTTTTACTATGCCAACAATTTCATGTCCTGGCACTACTGGATATACCGTACCTCCCCACTCGTTTCTGGCAGTATGAATATCTGAGTGACATACTCCGCAATAGTGAATCTCTACTTGAACATCGTGTGCATTCAACGCTCTTCGCTCAATCGATAATGGTGCTAGAGCTGCTTTACTGTCTTGCGCTGCATACGCTTTTACTTGTGGCATAATTAATTATTTAGTGACTAAGTATTTCTTGGGATCTTTTAGAAATTCATTTTTACATTCCGTAGAGCAAAATCCATAGGCCTTTCCTTCGTAATGACAGGTATCGGAAATTCCGGCGGTTACAGGCATGCCACAGGAATAATCTTTTGTATTTACTACCATTGCGGGAGTAAATTTTGCAGTATCGGTAGTGGCTACAGGCATTTCAACTTTTTTCTCCTCGTTTTTACAAGCCGTAAATGCTAGTGCATAGAATACTACAACCAAAACAGGTTTCATTGGAAAATGTTTAATGAGAAATTTCAGACCGAGACTACAAAATTGCTATACATTGTCTAATTTTCAATACTCAACCCGTCTTTTTTATGTCAGTTTTAAAATATCTCCTTTCAGGATTTGCTCTCTTTGCGCTGATTGGCACTTCCAATGCTCAACAAAAGAACCGTTTCAATGCACCCATAGGTGTTTTCGACTCTGGAACAGGGGGACTTACAGTATTAGAGGCACTCCTCACGTTGGATGCTTTCAATAATAAAACAGGACAGCCTGGCGCAGATGGGAAACCAGATTTTCAAAGTGAGTCTTTTCAATACCTGGCCGATCAGGCCAATATGCCCTATGGTAATTATGCGGCAGAAAATAAAACCAAGCTCTTGCAGGAGCACGTTATTAAAAATATGGACTTCCTTCTCAAGGGTCAATATGATCTTGATGGAACACATTCAACTTCACCCAAGCAAGGAGTGAAAATGTTGGTACTGGCCTGCAACACCGCTACCGCGTATGCGCTGAACGAAGTGAAAGATTTTTCAGCATCTCAACAAGTTGCAGCACCTGTGGTAGGTGTTATCAATGCAGGAGTAAAAGCAGCACTTGCTTACCAAGCCACTCATCAAAAAGGTACAATTGGTGTGTTTGCTACCGCAGGTACTGTTGCTTCCGACGGATACCCTAAAACCATTCGTGCGATGGCAGAACAATTGAAAATGGCAACCCCGAGTATTGTTAGCCAAGGCGGCTTTGGCCTGGCAGATGCGATCGACCGCGACTATAGTTTTTTCGCAGAGGCTGCAAAAGAATATCGAAATGATTATAAGGGGCCTTCTGTAAAAAATTCAAACTATAAAATAGATACTTCCCTGTTGTCTATTTACAATTTTAATAAAGCAGATAATAAATTATTGTGTGAATACGACGACAAAGGCAAGTGCCTTGATATACAACTCAATGATCCTGAAAACTATGTGCGTTATCATCTGGTATCGCTTTTGGAAAAGATGAAAAAAGAGCAATACGCATCACCTATGAATACGCTCATTCTAGGTTGTACTCATTATCCTTTTATGCGTGATACCATTCGTCGTGTATTGAACGAGCTCTATCAATTGAAATTCAATGATCAATATCTTTATAGAACTGTATTAGCTGAGCATGTTGAATTGATTGATCCAGCTGTTGAAACGGCGAAAGAAGCCTATGTTGAATTGAGAAAATTATCACTCATGAATCCATCGGCGGGTCAAAAAAATAATTTTTATATCACCGTCCCCAATAAAAATTTATCTGATGTGAAATTGCAGGAAGACGGATGGTTTACATACGAGTATAAATATGGAAGAAGCGAAGGAGCACAAAAAAAATACGTAAACTTTGTTCCCTTCGATCATAAAAATATTTCAACAGCAACTTATGATAGAATCAAAGTTGCTCTCCCCAACGTATATCAGCAAATCATTCTTTCCAATAAATAGAACACAATTATTATGAAAAAGCAGTTATCTCTGATGGTGGCATTGTTCATCGTTTCTTTTGTTGTCTTTGCTCAAAAAGACACCAGTTTCACTATCTACAAAAACCTTCCCTTGAAGGCATCCCGTATGTTTGATTTGAAAACGAATGAGGGCACCTGGACCTCCGTTGATGTGAGTCCAGATGGCGCTACCATTGTGTTTGACATGATGGGGGATCTTTATACAATACCATCTTCGGGCGGAAAAGCTACACAGGTAACGCGTGGCTTGGCCTTTGATCAACATCCACGCTACAGCCCGGACGGAAAGAAAATTTTATTCGTATCCGATAAAAGCGGTGCAGAAAATTTATGGTACATCGATACCGAGAAAAAAGACACGGTTCAGCTTACCAAAGAAACCAATCAAAATTTTGTTTCTGCAGAATGGACACCCGATGGAAATTATATTGTGTATTCCAAAGGTCGCAGAGTTAATAAATTATTCATGATTCATAAAGACGGTGGTGCAGGAACACAACTGATCAACGAGCCTGCTACACTAAAAACAATAGACCCCGCATTGAGTCATGATGGAAAATTAATTTACTATTCTTACCGCACAGGATCTTGGAACTACAATGCACAATTGCCCCAATACCAAATCGGTGTGTACGATCGTGAAAATGGAAAAACCTCCAGTCTCACTTCCAGATACGGAAGTGCATTTACTCCCGTGTTATCCAACGATGGAAAATGGTTGGTATACGGAACGCGGTACGAAGACAAAACAGGATTGATCATTCGTAATCTTGCAACAGGTGATGAAAAATGGTTGGCATATCCAGTTCAGCGAGACGACCAGGAATCAATTGCTGTTTCGGGTGTATTGCCGGCGATGTCTTTCACCAACGATAACCAATCGCTTATTGCATCCTTCGGTGGTAAGATCAACAAGATCGATATTGCTAGCGGCAAGGCAACCGAAATTCCTTATACCGTAGAAGGCAAGCTGGAACTAGCTCCAGAAGTATTGTTTAAATATCCTATCAAGGATACTTCTTATGCACAGGCCACACAAATTCGTGATGCGGTTCCATCTCCCGATGGGAAAAAATTAGCTTTTACTGTATTGAACAGGTTGTATGTGATGGAATATCCTAACGGCAATCCAACGCGGTTGACTTCCAACGATTTTACAGAGGCACAACCTTCCTGGAGTCCTGATGGAAAATTGATCGTGTTCAGTACATGGAATGCGAATGGAGGTCAATTACAGGTTGTTAATGTGGATGGATCAGGATTGAAAACACTGACCAATGTCAATGGGTTGTATCAGACACCTCGTTTTACAATGAAGGGGGATAAGATAATTTATGGAAGAGCACCTTACCAAAAGTTCAAAGATGCTTTTGATCCTGGTTATGATGATCGAGAAGATATCATTGCATGGATTGATGCAAAAGGTGGAGATGAGCATAAAATTGATAAAGCAAACAACAGATACAATCCGCATTTTTCTATTAACGACGAGAGAATTTACTTCAATGCAAGTGGAAGTTTGGTTTCAATTAAATGGGATGGTACAGACGAAAAAGTACATGCTAAAATCAGTGGAATTGTAACCTACGGCTCTATCCCAACACATAACGGTAAACCATCTGCAGATCCGTGCATCATTCCGGAAGAATTGAACGAAGCGGATGCAAAAGAAAACAATCCACCTTCACCTGCGAGCGAAATATGGCTCTCACCGAAAGGTGAAAAAGCATTGGCAAAGGTCAATAACAATGTATACGTAGTTACCATTCCTCAAACAGGAAAAACAACTACTATTTCTGTTGCAGATGCCGCCAATGCTGAATTCCCCAGTATCAAATTAACAGAGCTAGGTGGAGAATTTCCCTCCTGGGAAGCCAATGCAGAAAAAGTACATTTCAGTTTGGGTGCAGCACATTTTGTATACGATTTAAATAAATCGAAAGCATTGGAAGACAGTTTGAAGCTTGCTAAAAAATTAGCAGAGCAAACAAAATCAACCGATTCAACCAAAAAAGCTACAGTTAAAAAAGAAGATCCTAAGTACTCTCCCGAAGAAACTTGGGTGAAAGTATTTTACAAAAAAGATATTCCTTCTTCTGCAATTTTATTAAAAGGAGCAAGAATCATTACCATGAAAGGCGATGAAGTAGTCAATGGCGATGTATTGGTGGTGAACAATAGAATTCAATCCGTTGGGAAAGGAATCAAAACGCCTGCAGGAACAAAAGTGATTGATGTATCCGGCAAAACAATTGTACCCGGATTTGTAGATGTTCACTCTCACATGTGGCCTTCATGGGGTATTCACAAAACGCAAGTATGGATCTATGCTGCAAATCTTGCCTACGGTGTTACCACTACACGCGATCCGCAAACTGCAACTACCGATGTGCTGACCTATTCAGACATGGTAGAATCCGGACAGATCATGGGCCCGCGAGTATACTCAACCGGTCCTGGTGTTGGATACTGGTTTTACAATGTAAAAGATTCTGCACAGGCAGAGAGTATTTTGAAACAGTACAGCAAATATTACAATACGCAGTATATCAAAATGTATTTGACAGGAAACAGACAAACCCGTCAGTGGATTATTCATGCAGCAAGAAATCAAAAACTGATGCCCACTACAGAGGGAGGATTGGATTTCAAATTGAACATGACAAATTTATTGGATGGATACCCTGGGCATGAACATTCTATTCCTATTTATCCTTTGTACAACGATGTAACCAAAACGATTGCCGATGCAAAGATGGCCGTTACACCTACCTTGTTGGTTTCTTATGGAGGACCATGGGCAGAGAATTATTATTACGAAAACGAAAATCCCTACAGCAATAAGAAGTTGCAATTCTTTACACCTTACGAAGAACTTGCTGCAAAATCAAGGAGAAGAGCTACTTGGTTTTTACCGGAAGAACATGTCTTCCAAAAACATGCACAAAGCATGAAATCCATTGTTGAGAAAGGTGGATTGGCAGGAATAGGAAGCCATGGTCAATTACAGGGGTTGGGTTTTCATTGGGAATTATGGTCGATGCAAAGCGGTGGAATGAGAAACATTGATGCCTTGAAAGTGGCTACCATCAAGGGTGCTGAAGCATTGGGGTTGGACAAGGACTTGGGCAGTATAGAAAAAGGTAAGTTGGCAGATTTGATTATTTTGGATAGAAATCCGCTGGAAAATATCCGAAATACAAATACCATAAAATACGTGATGAAAAATGGTCGATTGTACAACGGTGACAACGGGGATGAAGTGGCTCCTGCTGCTAAAAAGCTCTTGAAGACAGAATGGTTGGACAAAGCACCTGTCAAAACCACCAATGTAAATGAATAAACTTCTGTATCTTAAAGAATCAAAATCAACTGCCATGAAACGTTTTACGATTGCTTGCTTTTTCGTTTTTTCTTTTTCTATACTCACTTCTTTTGCTCAAGGCCCCAAAGTGTTGGTAGTAACTGCTCATCCTGATGATGAAACAGGATTTTGTATTACGATGTTTAAAATTGCACGTGAATTACACGGAGAAGTCGATATGGCCGTAATGACCGATGCAGGTGGGGGATTTGCAGATTCTCAATTAGGAGCTATCTATTATGGCTTGAACCTAACCGATTCGTTGGTAGCGAGAACTCATTTACCATTGATCAGAAAACAGGAAATTACCAATGCAGCAAAAATCATGGGTGTGAGAAACATCTATTTTATGGAACAGGAAGATGATTATTATACACTCGATATCAATCCATATATCTCCGGAAAAAATTGGGATATTAAATACGTAGAAAGAAGAATGGATAAGATTTTAGCAGATCGTCAGTATGATTTTGTGATTACCATGCTCCCGCATCCAGGTCAACACGGACATCATAAAACAGCTGCATTGATGGGAATCAGAGCAGTACAGCGTTACAAAGGTCCAAACAAACCTATCATTATTGCCGGCAGCCCCATGCGTGCAGACAGCAAACCCACCGAGTTTACCATGCTCGAAGGATATCCAGAAACAAAACTCAGTGCTACTGCACCTTCTTTTACGTTGAACAGAGCATTCAGGTTCAAAGAAAACGATAAGGTAAGTTATAAGATTGTGGCCGACTGGGTTATTGCTGAATACAAATCACAAGGAGCTATTCAAGAGAATGGTATACATAGAACAGATATGGAGCTGTATCGTTATTACGACTTGAACGATCCAAGTGGTATTCCTAAAGTGCAGAAACTATTCGATGATTTAGCAAAGAGTGGATTTGCTGCGCCAAAAAAATAACAGCGCATGCGTACTTTTTTAAAGCTCATTTTTCTGCTGTTTGTATTGTCTTGCAAACAAGCAGATAAAGATTTCACGCCTTCATTTAAACTGATCCCCTCAGAGAAATTTCTCTTCAAGTCATTTGTTGATTGCAATATGGCCGAGGCATGGATCGGTGATACGCTGCGCATTTTTGCAGGTAAATACGGAGAAGATCCTGTTTGGGGCGATTCAAAAGAATTGGAGTTTGCCAGCGGAAAAAATGCCGACGAAGTTTTTTTGACACCAGCAGAGAATTTTATTGATCCCATCATGCCACCCAATGTAAAACCTACTGAAAAGGGATTGCATGGTGCAGTATGGTTTGAAACAGTTTATCAATCAACGAAAGACAACAGTGGTAAAACATTGTACGCGATTTATCACAACGAAAATTATCCTGCTACTTTACCCTACGATCCAATTACTGGCGAGGGGTACATTGATTCGTTGTGGCCGCAAGGTTTAACAGATGTAAAATCTCCCGCTGCCGTGTGTAGAATTGGGGTGATGAAATCTACCGACGGTGGATATTCTTGGGAGAGCAAAGGAATTTTTATCGAAGACCTTCAACCGCGAATGATTCTTAAGCCGCATAATACTTCTCTGACCTTTGCCGGGGGTGTAGGTGATCCTTCTGCAGTGGCTTCCGGAGAATACCTCTATTTGTTTTACGGAGAATACGGATACCCTGGTGAATACAAAGGCAGTCAATACGATCCTGTTTTTGAAGCCAGTGGACAATGCATCAGTATTGCGCGTATCAAGATTTCAGATCTTGATAATCCGGTTGGTAAGGCCAAGCGTTGGAACGGAACAAATTTTGATGCGGCATACAACGGTATTGGCAAACCCATTCAATCATTGCAGATACCTGCATCAGAAAAAGGTGGTGCAGCCTCACGTCGCGGGCAACAATTTCATTGGGGTCCGTCGGTAAGCTGGAACGAATATTTGAACTGTTGGGTGATGATGATGGGCCGAGTGGAAGATAAAAAATGGGAAGGCGATAAAATTTATATTTCTTTCAATAAAAATAAAGACTTGGGCATAGGTAATCATTCACAACAGTGGTCTAAACCGACCCTTGTCTTCCAACGTCCTGGACATATATTATGGTATCCATCTTTGCAACCCTTGAACACACAAGAAGATATTGATACCAAAAGAACCTGTCTTCGATTGGGGAAAAAAGCCCGGCTATTCGTGAAAGACATGAACGGACCACAGGCTGATTATATCTCGGAATTTATCATCGAATTCGAGAAAAAGTAATTAGTTGTTGGCAACGGCAATTTTAGAATCTGCTGTTCCGTAATACAAGAACCAGTGATTCTTGAAGTGAACCAATCCTTCAATAAAACATACTTCGTTTACTTCACCAATTTTCTCGTAGTCTTTATCCGGCTTTATAAAATAACTCGTTGTTCTCTTTATGAGTTGATAAGGAGCGCTTGCTGAAAACAAAGCCTGTCCTGCACTGTAGGTGTATTTTGGTAAACTTGTATCATTGAAATTCGCCGCATTGCTTCCATTATATAATAGTAAAATTCCATCTTTTGTAATCAATGCAAACGGACCAGGTTCAACCAATCTGCTGTCGTGGTATCCCATACGTGGATGTAAGACGCTGATCATTTTTTTATTTTCTGCATTCTCTGCAACCGACCAGTGAATCAAATCTTCGGAGTAGGCAAGAAAGATATCGGTGTCGCCAAAGTACATCCAGTATTTTCCATCAACTTTAGTTGCAACGATTTTACCATTGATTTCTTTGGATACTACTGCACCTGACTTTGACCATGCGTTGATATATTTTTCATCTTTTAATACCGGCCCCATTTTTTCCCAATGCAGCAGGTCTTTTGAAAATGCATAACAAAGTCTTGCTGTTTTGCCATCGTAGGAGGTATAGGTCAATAAATATCTTTCATCTTCTGTGGAAACAATACGTGGATCTTCAATTCCACCCTTCCATTCGTATTTCAAAAGCGAATCGTTATCTGGGTATAGAATGGGAGAAGGATTTTTCTTGAAGTGAATACCGTCGTCACTGATTGCCATGCCCAATCGGGAGGTTCCAGCGCTGTCTTGCGCGCGATACAGTAAATAAATTTTATTGTCTTTAATCAAGGCCGTAGGATTCAACACATTCTTTTCTTCCCATCGCATGCTCTTCGCAGCAACTGGGCAATCAAATCGTTGATTTGTATCGGGAACAAGAATAGGATTGGCACTGTCTACTTTTACAAATCCTCCTAATATCCATTCGTTCTCAATTTGTTTTGAAGGACGGCATTGAAAAAATAAAAAGGAAAAAAATAACAAGCAGATAAAATTTGAAAGGTGCTTCGTCATTATATTTAGGAGATTTATTGCAAATGAAAATAAGATTATTTTTCTTGATGGGCACTGTGATGATCACGGCGTGCCGACAACCTTCAACTGTTGTTGCAGTAGATCAAGACAGTCTTGCTCATTGCGCTAGTAAGTTGCCATCTAGGTTTGGTGGTATTGCAACCGGCGACTCGATTATACAGGCAGCAGATTCGGCTAGTCATCTTGGAATGGTCTGGATCAAAGGGGGAAGTTTTATCATGGGCGCCCACGATCAGGAAGGAAGAGAAGACGAGTATCCTGCGCACTCTGTAACTGTCAATGGATTTTGGATGGACGCAACCGAAGTAACCAATGAAGCATTTCAAAAATTCGTTGATGCTACTGGATATATTACCACTGCCGAGAAAGCTCCCGATTGGAATGAATTAAAAAAACAATTGCCTCCTGGAACACCAAAACCTCCGGATAGTGTGCTGGTGGCCGCCTCCTTGGTATTCGTGAAACAGCCTGCTGGAGTGGGTTTGGGCGATCCCAGTATCTGGTGGACATGGAAAAAGGGAGCAAACTGGAAGCATCCCAATGGTCCGGGTTCCTCTATAAAAGGGAAGGGAAATTATCCCGTTGTTCATGTTTCGTGGGACGATGCGATGGCGTATTGCAAATGGAGCGGTAAACGATTGCCCACAGAAGCTGAATGGGAATATGCTGCACGGGCTGGTGTACAAAATTCCTATCCATGGGGGAATGAACAAATTGAAAAAGGGAAACCAAAGGCAAATACCTGGCAAGGAACTTTTCCAAGCTTCAATACGTCATGGGATGGGTTTGATAATGCAGCGCCTGTAAAATCATTTCAATCGAATGCATTTGGATTGTATGATATGGCAGGAAATGTATGGGAGTGGTGTGCTGATTGGTATCAACATGATTATTATAAAGAAGTTGCAAATCAAAAAATTATCAATCCAGTGGGTCCTAATACTAGTTACGATCCCGATGAACCAACCGTGCCGAAAAAAGTGGTCAGGGGCGGGTCTTTTTTATGCAATGCTTCTTACTGCAAGGGGTATCGTGTAAGTGCCAGAATGAAAACGGCCACAGATACGGGCTTGGAACATACAGGGTTTCGTTGTGTAGCAGATTGACAAAAAGAAATCCTTCCCTAGCTTTTTATATTTTTTGATAGTTTCTTACCCGAAAGTTTTTGGAGCAATTCCATCTGTTGACTGATGGTTTTTTTCAGAAAAGTAATTTCTTCTTTTTGCTCTTCCACTAGATTTCTAAGCCATGAAATGGTTTCATACGTAGCTGGCTCGGTGTTGTTTATGAGGTATTCGTTCGAATGATCACCAATGCCCTCAATCTCATCAATGCTTACTTTTAAAAAGTCTGCTATCTCTATAAGAGTATATTTATTGATATTCCCTGTCCTTTCAAAATAGGAAATCAATGTCCGGGTTTTCCCAATACCCTTTGCAAGGTCGTGCTGGGTATACCCCTTGAAAGAACGGAGTCGTTTGATCTTATCTCCGAGATGTATTTTCTTCCTTTTCACAGCAAAAGTGAGTAAATATAAATTTGTCAAAATGACAATAATTTGTCATTTTGCACCTATTGGTGCATTGATCTTAGAGTAGCCTTTAAGGAAATGATACGGTTGTGCACTTAAGGCTCTGATTAGGAACGTTCCGTTAATTCGGAACGTTTTTTTATACTCTACCACAATAGCCTTTCTTAAATTTACTGAAATATTTTTTTCAAATGAATCATAAGCTGAATGCCTTTCTCAATTTGCTGGGATTGATTTTAGTCATTACTGTAAATGCACTTGCGAATATTTTACCAATCAACGGATACAATACAGGACAGATATCTGGGTTTTATCCCAATTATTTTGTACCTGCCGGATTCACGTTTGGGATCTGGGGTATCATCTATATACTCTTAATTGGATTTGTGGTATTCTCACTGGCGGTTTCCTTTGCAAACATCGATGTGGCTTCACGTAATGTCATATCTGCAATTAGCTTTCCGTTTCAAGTTACTTGTTTACTAAATGCAGGATGGATTATTGCATGGCATTATTTGCAACTTGGATTCTCACTGTTTATCATGATCGGACTTCTTGTTTTTCTGATTAGAATATTTCTGCGCTTGCAAAAGCAAACCGTATCGTTAAAGCCAGTGTATTCATTTTGGATTCAGCAACCTTTTGTGGTGTATTTGGCTTGGATCTGCGTTGCTACCATTGCAAATGTTACTGCCTTGTTGGTTGGAATAGGGTGGCAAGGTGGGCCTATCTCTCCAGCCAACTGGAGTATACTTATGATGCTGGTTGCATTTGGATTAGGAAGTTATTTTACAGTTGGACTGAAAAAGTATGGATATACTTTGGTGTTGTCCTGGGCCTTTTTTGGAATTTATTCCAATCAGGTAAATCTAGTTCGTTCCGTAGGCTATACTGCGTTATTTGCATCCAGTGCTTTATTGGCAATGATGGTAGCTGCTGCTCTAAAAACACGTAAAGCAAGCATCAGCTGATTTCTTACTTTTGTGAAATGTCGCTGAGTAAAAGCTGTTTGGATATTTTTGAAAAAGCCGTACTTGATTTTCATGTGCACAACGATGTAGATAGTATTGCCAAGAATCCATTTAAAGAGGGCAGTATTGAATTTCTCTTGTACTCCAAAAATTATATAGATACTGTTCAATGGCATTTAGAAGATACGGTGCGTGATCCTCAGATCGATCCTTCGAAAGGACTTGATTTGAAAAGACGAATAGATCAATCCAATCAGCAAAGAACAGATCTGGTAGAAAAAATTGATGATTATTTATTGAATCAATTTGCATCAATACTTCCAATGGCTGATGCTAAAATAAATACCGAAAGTCCTGCCTGGGCAATCGATCGTCTTTCCATTTTAGCATTGAAGATCTATCATATGCAGGAAGAAGTGATGAGAAAAGATGCAGATGAACTCCACGTTATCAAATGTAAACTGAAATTAGAAGTATTGATGGAGCAGAAAAAAGACCTTGCGCTTTCCATCGATGAATTGATCGACGATATTCAAGCAGGTAGAAAAAAAATGAAAGTATACCGTCAGATGAAAATGTACAACGATCCTTCATTGAATCCTGTGTTGTACAAATCCACCAATAATTAAATTGATACGATTGGGAAAGACCATTTTGGTTACACGATTTTCGGCATTGGGTGATGTAGCACTTACGGTACCTGTATTGAAACAAGTAATTGCTGCCAATCCAGGTGTTCAATTTATCATGGCGAGTGATTTAAAATGGGCTAATCTTTTTGAAGGGATCGATGGATTGGTTTTTCAGGGATTTGATCTTAAAAAGGAATACAAAGGATTTTGGGGTATTATAAAAATGTTTCAGTTTCTTCGAAAGAAGTATACCATTGATGCAGTTGCTGATTTGCATGCAGTACTGCGTACACATGTTTTGAGAACGCTCTTCTTTTTTTCTAAGAAAAAGGTTGCTTTTATTTTCAAGGGTAGGCTGGAGAAGGCTTCCATTACAAGAAAAGAGCATAAAATTTATCGACCCTTATCCCATACTACTGAGAGGTATTTGAATGTTTTTGAAAAAATCGGAGTAGCAGTCAATCGTCAACATGCAGCTGATACTCGTATAGCAATAAAAAAGAATGTCGGGATACCTAAGAAAATAGGTTTTGCTCCTTTCGCCAAGCACGATCTCAAAATGTATCCATTGGACAAGATGTTGCAGGTGATACATCAATTTGATCGAGAAGGAGTTGAATTGTATTTTTTTGGCGGGGGAGTAGTGGAAAAAATTTTCATCGAAGAATGGAATATAAAATTTAAACATGCCATGCCCTTGCCCGCAAATGCTGAATTAAAGAAGGAGCTGGAGATCATGTCTACATTGGATCTGATGGTAACAATGGATTCTGCCAACATGCACTTGGCTTCTTTGGTGAATGTTCCAGTTGTTTCGATATGGGGGCCTACGCACCCGTTTCTTGGTTTTTACGGCTTTCAGCAAGATCCACTACTAGCTGTTCAAGAAAATATCGAATGCAGGCCCTGTTCGGTATTTGGAAATACATCCTGCTGGCGCGGAGACCATGCTTGTATGAGAAGTATAACCGTTGAAAAGGTTATTTCAAAAATCGAGAGCAGTATTAGTTAACTGAAAAGTTCTGTATCTACAAGTTCGTAATGCTTTTTATTAATGAAGTACTCAAAACTTCTCGCATCAAACTCAGTTCTTTTTCTTTGTATAACTGCAGACGATATCTTATGGCGCATCGATAGTTTTTCGTTGATCGAACTGATGGTATCGCTTCTCAATCTTTTTTGAATTTCTATGTTTTTATTTGTGGTACCCAGTGCAGTATTTATTTCTGGTATCTGCGTCATTTGATCATCTAATGATCTTTCATAAATTAAACGCAACAACGATTTCTCTATTTCATTTAGTGCGGCTAGATTTTTGAAAACATCTTCTTTTAACGAGCTTAATTTTATTTTTTGTTTTTCACTAAGAATGGAGCTCTTCTGTTGTTTTCTGTATAGCACAAGGCCCATGGCGAGTAAAGCACTGCCGCCTAAATAGAACAAAATCTTATCATTATTTGTTTCTTTGGGGATATCTGCAGATATGAATGGTGTATAAAATGTATTTTGACTTAGGGTTAAATCTCTTTGATGAATAATCACTGAATCGTATTCACCAGAATTTTTTACAAAGTATATGGAAGAATCCATCCAAAATGACATTTGAAAATATGGGTTCCTATCTGCCCTAGATAAGCAAGTGTATAAGTCTTCCTGTACATTTATAGATAAATCGTATACTTTATTATTTACAGGATCAATTATTGTGCGAAAGGAAGTAAGAACGCCCCATGGTGTTTCACCCAGGTCCCCTATTTTTGATAGGTCGGTACTCCCTACTGTATAAAGTTGATTGTTGGTGAGATCAATTTTGAATATTTTATTGAGCGTAGAACTATCTGTTGTGTTTGTTAAATTAAGGTCACTTTTTTTGCCGGTGCCGTTAAAATATAAACACCTATGAACTGAATCAATGTATAAAAAAACAGATTGATTATTCCTGTGCCAAGGAATTGATGTATTTAAAAATTCTGCGTTCCATTCTTTGCTCTTGAAATTAAATTTTCTGAGGTTACCATTTGATCTCCAAAATCCTATCCCTCCAAAAGAGTATAAACTACTATCTAGAGGGAAGAAAAAAGATAAAAAATTATAACCAGTGTAAAAGGTAGAATCGATTCTCTTCCAATCTCCTTTTATTTCATTTCCTGTCCACTCATAAATTCTGCCGGTACCAAGGTTGGTGAGAAAGAGTCCGCGGCTATTTTTCGCCAATACCTGGCCCCCCTGCCTAAATGAAGGGTGCAGATCTTTTATCTCTAAAATGGGACTTGGAGAAACTGTGTAGTTAATTGGACTGAAAAGAATACCACCTTTATGGGAAATAACCCTTGTCAGGAAAGGGGGTGTTTTTTCTTTGGATAATAGGATGATCGGACTTAAAAGAAAAGGTATAAACCACGTTCTAAAAAACATAAGGCAATCTTACCATAAAATAAAAATGGAAAAACGTGTTTTCACCAATTCTTACAGTTTTTAAAACGCATATAGTAAATCACTAATACATAATATATTGAATATTAATTATAAGTAAGTGAAAAATGACTTTAAAAATCATCACCAAAAAAAACACTTATTGTCCGAAGGTTTCAGCCTGATTTGAACATTCATCCTCTACATTTGACACTCCAATCAGAGACTAAATCCAATATCTTTTTGGAAAAAACCAGGGCCTATTTTCGGATAGGCTCTTTGTTTTCGAAAACGGGAAAAATTAACCGATTCAAGTTAAAACATCTAAAAACTGGGTACATAGACTTGAATCCCCCTTGAGTTCTCGTTAATTTTGTACCTTAATCACTATTATGATCAAGACTGGAAATATCACCGTAAGCATCTACACCGAAATGACCCCCAACCCCGAAACCATGAAGTTTGTGGCAAACAAACTCCTCTACCCGGGTAAAAGCGTTGATTTTCAAGACGTTGATGCTGCCAAACCTTCGCCTTTGGCACTCGAACTTTTCAGTTTTCCCTTCGTAAAAAGTGTATTCATCGCCAGCAACTTTGTAACACTTACAAAAACCACCGAAACAGATTGGGAAGACGTGAAGCCCTCCATCCGTCAATTCCTGAAAGACTATCTGGAAGACGGTAAATTAATTGTAAACGAAGAAGAACTTCCTGCCAGTCAATCCACCGATGGAAACATCGTATTATCAGAAGACGGCGATGTAGTAAAACGCATTAAAGAATTGCTCGAAAATTATGTGAAGCCTGCAGTTGAAATGGACGGCGGCGCTATTCAATTCAAAAAATTCGAAGAAGGTGTTGTTACCCTGATGTTACAAGGTAGCTGCAGTGGATGCCCTTCCTCCATGATCACTCTTAAATCCGGTATAGAAGGAATGATGAAAAGAATGATTCCTGAAGTAACCGAAGTGGTAGCAGAAGCCGAGTAATTCATCCTCCATGATGCAGGCGCTCGAAATCATTGCCATCCTATCCGGCATCATCTCCGTTTGGTTTTCCAAAAAAGAAAATATCTGGGTCTATCCCTCGGGTCTCATTGGTACCATCCTATATGTTTACATCAGTATCAAAGGAGATCTCTACGGAGAAGCAACCGTCAATCTTTTTTATACCATCATGAGTATCTACGGATGGTACAATTGGTTGAGAAAAGATCTGCAAGATCATCGCATCGTGAAAGTTACTTTTTCCTCTTCGCGCGATTGGATAATTCAATGCGGGTTTTTTGCAATCATCTATTTACTGCTCTTTCTTTCCTTGTCGTTTGTCAAACAATATTTTTTTCCGGGAGCAATTCCATGGGCCGATGCGTTGGCTTCTGCCGCCGCTTTCACTGGCATGTGGTTGATGACCAGAAAAAAAGTGGAGAGCTGGATATGGTGGATCATTACGAATACATGCTCGATTCCTCTATATTTTATAAAAGGATATACCTTCACTTCCGGCTACTACGCAGTATTGCTGGTATTGGCAGTAGCGGGACTCTCATCATGGAGAAAAAAAGCAAATGAGCAATCTGTCTTCTAATAATTGTTTCAAAATTGTTGTCATTGGTCCTGAATCAACAGGGAAGAGCACCCTCTGCGAACGACTTGCGAATCATTTTCATACCGATTGGTGCAGAGAATATGCAAGAGAATTTTTATTGCAACGCGGAACAAATTATTCGTACAATGACTTATTGGAAGTTGCACAAGGTCAATTGAAAGCAGAAGATCGCTTTCTTCAACAACTTTCTTCTCAACAACGATCTATTGCTTTCATCGATACCGATATGTATGTAATGAAAGTATGGTGCGAATTTGTTTTCGGAAAATGTCATCCATTTATTTTACAGGAAATCATTCATCGCAGCTACGATGGCTATTTACTTTGCAAGCCGGATCTTCCTTGGGTAAAAGATGAATTGCGCGAATATCCTGATCTAAGAACACGAGAACTCCTGTTCCATCATTACAAAGATCTTTTGGTCAATCAATCTACACCCTGGTTCGAAGTAAACGGCAACGATCCCGAAAGAACAAGTCGAGCAATCGAGTGGGTAGAGCAATTAAGGTTGCGAAAGAAT
>JAURIR010000003.1 GCA_030832645.1 Chitinophagales bacterium
CCCAGGGAAAAAATACTTCTTTGTTGTAGGTACTCAATATAATTTCAACAACTACAGTGGTGTATACGAAGGATTGCCATTGGCATTTCGTAGAGGGTCGTGGACATTATTCAGTTTCCATAATTTGAAGCTTACGCCTACTACTCAATTATCATTGCAGGGATTTGTCCGATTCAACGGGCAGTTGCAATTTTATGAATTGAGCACTTTTGGTGCGATGAATATGAATCTATCTCAACAATTGCTCAAACGAAAGCTCACATTAACGTTGAGCGCGAATGATATGTTGTATACCAATCGGAACGAATTTTTATTATCTCAAGGCAGTGTGAAAGCAACTGGTGAACGCTATGGAGATACCCGACGATTTGGATTGAATCTTCGGTATAATTTTGGTATTCGAAAAAAAGAGAAGGAACCTGGGATGATGGATCAATTTGGGAATGTATCTCAATAGTTAGTAGTTGATCTGGTAGTAACCTCCATTATTTCAAAAAAGAATACGCTTACTTTTTGCTTACAAGGTTATAGTCGAAGGCTATATGAATATCTGTACTGTTACTTCAACGGCCTAACCATGATGTCTTTATAATAGACTATACTTTTGGGATCATGGCCTTGTAATGCAAAAGTTCCACTGGAAATGATTCGGCCGATATGATTTTTTGCAGGGACAAAATCTTCTGGTTGTGTCCAATCTGTTACAACCTGATCGTTTACTTTAACAATAACATGTTTGCCTTCAACTCGAATATATTCTGTATACCAAATATTATCACTCACGTATACCTCCCTGGTATCCTTTATATCATATAGTCCACCTGTTCTTTTCCAATCGGTATGTGAATTATTGACTTGCACTTCAAACCCTTTATCAGGAAATCCTTTCTCCTGGTAAACAGTATGAAAATAAATACCTGAATTGGATCCTGGCTTTGTCATAACCTGTGCTTTGAACTCAAAATTTCTAAAATCGTGGTTCATTACCGGTCCGTCGTAATACAAATGTGATCGTACGCCCGCAACTTTGATGCTACCATCCTCGATTGAAAATGTACCTGGTTGTTCGCTGTGCTTCCAGCCATTGAAGGACTTTCCGTCAAAAAGACTGATCCATTGGTTCTCCTTTTTTACTCCTTTATTACTTGCACAGGCAGATAAAATACAAGCCACTATAGTTGTATAAGCGATGCTTCTCAGAAGTGGAGGCATTTCAAATTTCTTAGTAATCATGTGTTCAATTTAAAAGTAATAACTATGATTTACTCAAGTACTAGACGATGAACCGATCAAATATTCTATAATTTAAAGATATTTTTCATAACCTCCAAAGTTGGTTATATTTAAGGTGTTTGATGAATATTTTACTTTTTATCAACCATACCATTGTATAGTTCTATTAATTATTCATTTTAAAATAGTCTCAATGAGAAAAATACTGGCATCATTCATCGTCTTACTTATTTGCTCCCCTATATTGGCTCAACATAGTTTACAAAAAATATGGGAGTCTGACTCTATCACTCTGAAAGGTCCAGAATCTGCTACCTACGATCCAGTATCCAATATAATTTATATTTCAAGTATGAACAACGGTGCCATAGTTCAGATGGATTTGAACGGAAAAATCATTAAGCCGGATTGGGTAACTGGTCTTACTTCCAACAAAGGATTGGGCTTCTACAAGGGCTTTCTATATAACGCTGAGACAAACTCTGTAGCTGTTATTGATATGAGCAAAGGCACTATTGTAAAGCGTATACTGATTGAAGGTGCAGTGATGCTAAATGACTTGGAAGTTGACTCAAAGGGAATTGTTTATGTAAGTGATACAAGAGCCGGGAAAGTTTACAGAATTGAGAACGATAAATCCAGTATCTATCTTGAGAATATCCCTGGTGCTAATGGCCTAATGGCTGTTGGCAGCGATCTTTATGTAGTTGGTTCTTCTACTTTTCAAAAAGTGAATGCAGAAAAAGAGATTACAAAAATCGGTGATGGATATGAAAACGGACTCGATGGAATTGTACAGCTTTCAAAAGATGAGTTCATATTGAGTAATTACAGGGGTATGATTTACTATGTATCTGCAAGAGGTGATAAACAAGTATTACTTGACACACGTGGAATTAGAATAATGGCAAATGACATCAGCTACAATAAAAAATCAAAAACGCTGTACGTTCCATCTTTCAGTACCAATCGAATCATTGCCTACACCGTAAATTAGAATAAGCATGCATAGTTTATGCCGCTTGATACATGTAAAACATTCACAGGCTACTACTGAATACTGTTAAAATCAGAAAAATATCAGCTCTTTCCAAACATGTATCATCTTTTTTATGTTATAAGTGAAATAACTTAACGTGAACAATATGCTACCTATACTCTTGGTTGTATTCGTCATACTTATTGCATTCCAATCGTTTATGTCTATATCTACCTCTAAAATCGAAAAACAGCAATACCGTGTCATCAAAAAAGAAGCTGGTTTTGAAGTCAGGTACTATCCTCCTGCTACACTAGCCACTATCAAATCATCTGCAAAGTCGTATAGGGAACTCTCCAGTGCAGGATTTCGCAAAATAGCGGGTTATATATATGGTAACAATGAGTCCTCTACAAAAATTGCAATGACTTCTCCTGTACACATGGATATCAATAAAAATGAATCTTCGATGAGTTTTGTGATGCCTTCAAAATATTCCAGTAAAAATTTACCCCGACCGAATGATGTCAATGTGGAAATACACGAATCACCTGAAGAATATGTTGCTGCCATTGAATTTGGTGGATTTGCAAACGATGCTACCATAAAGAAATATACAGAACAACTTGAGAAATCACTTGAACTAAAAGGAATAAAACCTATTGGCAATTTCAGGTATCTTGGATATAATCCGCCGTATCAACTGATAGCCAGAAAAAATGAAATCATCGTTGCTATTGATTGGCAGGAAAATGCTGTTAAATAAGAGATCAGCAGCAAGATTCATTTAAACATTCTTATACCCTTGCTAAATGCTGCATTTTAAGATACTAAACCAATTCAATATTGTTTACCATTTGTTTCAAGCAATTCAAAGGCATCAGACCAGTTTGGTATGCTCTCAGACTCAAATCCATAGGTTTTGCCTGTAGCTATCTTATGAAAAGATTTCATTGCTTTTAGGTGAATTCCGCTTCTCATAAATTCTAGCATCGTGTTTCTATCGTTCCAGGCTGTCAACGTGCATTGATATCCGTTGATTCGTTTGACTTCACAAAAGAGATTCCCTTTTGCTGTTTGTGCTTGCCTAAAGGAAGGGATAGCAAGTTGCCAAAATTTGAAAAAGCCTAGTATCCCTTTTGGTTTGAGTCCGGTGATGGATATATACATGTAGTAGTTTTAGTATACCGAAGCTGATGAAATAATATCTTTTATAATTTGTGTATGGTGTCTGGTATGAATGTCCAGCATGATAAACGTATTCTTCTTACTTAGATTTCCAAAAACGGGATGCAGAAAAAATTGATTGCGTTCGGCTTTCTTCAATCGTTCTATAGCCTCTCTCGTAGCAGCGAATAATGTCTCAAAGTCCGTTTTCTCTATTTGCTTGGGTATTACACTATCCGGAGCTTTCCCTTTACCTCTCGGAAATTTATTTTGAAAGAAAACAATTGTTCGAATGAAATTAAATTTCCATTTATACTTCGCAGGGTCTGACTTACAAACAGTTTCTATAATTTTTATAATCACCAACAATGAATGTTCAATGTGCCAGCCCACATCTACTTCTGAAATAGATTTATTGATTTTATCCGAATGAGGTATATAAGTATATAGCTCCGACAGTGGGTATTCAAGATTTCTCATTTATAAATTTTGTTGGACAATTTAAGTTAATGCAAAAAGCCCAAATGAGAAATCTTTCATAAAAGATTATAAACCATCTACTGTTTGTTAGATTGTAAATAGTTCAGGTTTGTTTTAATGACTCTTCTTTTTCGTTTTTACTAGCTCTTCCGAATAAAATTTGAAAAAATAGTGGAGCAATGAATAAATATACAACCCAGCTCTTTTTAAGAAAAGCAAGAGGTATGATTAATATATAAATTATAGTAGGTAAAATAATTCTCCAGCACATATTGTGGTATAGCTTTTTATCAACATTCTGATCGATAAATCGCTTTTCCCATGCATATATCAGCATTCCCAGATGAAGAATACTGACAAGAATCAGGTTAGCACTGTAAACAATTACACTGATGGTGGTAAATAAATAGTTTGCAAGAAATCCAGATGAGAAAGGTATTAAACATATAAACATCAAAAAGAAAATATTGAGCCAAATACTAAAGATGTTGGTTTTCACCATGTGGTGGTGATTGAAATGGGTATCTACCCAAAATGCACCTACCACAATAAAGCCAAGAAAAAAGATAAAGAGTTTTGGAATGATTTGATCTAACATGAATTTCTTCACATTCTGTTCGTCTTCGCCTGCTGGCACTACCAATGCCAGTGATAGAATTGTAATAACAATAGCAAAAACTGCATCCGTCAACGCTTGGATGCGGTTGACATTTAGTTCGGTAAATTGTATGATGTTCTTTTTTTTCACACTGCAAACTAAAAAGGTGTAAAAAGGGAATCAATAATAGGTGTAATACATTTCTATGATTACAATCCTATGGAGTATTCAGTACATCGTAAATCCTATTTCAATTTCTATCGTCTTGCATCTTTGTAAACGATACCGCCCTTCATTACCCATTTCACATCTTGCAATGCTTTGATGTCTTTAGTAGGATCTATCTTAGTTGCAATGATATCTGCAAAAGCACCTGGGATGATCTCACCAATTTTACCTTTCTTGTCTAGCAATTCAGCTGCAGTGGTGGTTGCAGTTTGAATGGCTTTAACAGGATCCAATCCCCACTGTACGAAATATTCAAAGTCTTTTGCTTGTGGTAATTTCCAATCGTATCCTCCAATGTCTGTTCCGTATGCAAGTTTCACGCCCATGCTCATGGCTTTTTTGAAAGTTGCCTCAATGGATTGTTGGAAATACAGATTGATTGGGCTGCCTAATTTTGCTCTTCCTTCTGCGACATAAGCATTTACAAAAAGAGTCGGGCACCAGTAGATTCCATTTGAAGCCATTAGTTTCATGCATTCCTCGTCCATTCCGCTACCATGTTCAATGGTGGAAGCGCCTGCATTGATGGCAGCAATGATTCCATCCCTCGTCATAGCATGTGCTGCCAATCTTTTTCTGCTTTTTATGGTTTCGTCTCCGATAGCAGTGATTTCTTCTGGTGTAAAATTTGGTAACGACCTGAAACTCCCATCATCCAAGCGGTAGTAACCGCGGTCTGCATAAATTTTGATCCAATCTGCACCGCCTTCCAGTTGTTGCCGTACAGCTCTTCTGGCTTCATCAGCACCCGTAATCTCCTGCAAACCTTTTGGCATTTTTAATTCCCAGGAGTATTCGGAAGATTTGATGGGGTAATGTCCTGTTGTATTGATAGCCAAGGTAGAAACAAGTAATCTTGGTCCGATCATTTCGTTGTTTTCTATGGCATGTTTGAGGTCTACATCTGCATAGCCAGCACCTTCGGTTCCGAGATCACGCATGGTAGTAAAACCGTTCATGAGTGCTTGGGAACAACTTTTAACTGCACGTATGGTACGGTAAGGAACCGATTCTTTTAATACTTGTACATTGTAGTCCTCGCTTGAAATATCTCCTTGCAAGAGCACGTGTGTATGGCAATCAATCAAACCAGGTAGTACAAATGCATCAGACAAGTCGATTACACTATCAGGCTTGATATCACCCCCAACAGCGAGAATCGTATTGCCTTTTATAAAAATGGTTTGATTTGTTTTAATGCTTCCTGTTTTGGTATCAAGAAGTTTACCACATTTTATAGCAATTGTCTTTTGTGCCTTAGCAGTTAAACAAATAATGAGTGATAACAGGAAAACTATTTTTTTCATCTTACAATGATTTATCAGTTGTTTTACTCGTATGAAATCTGTTGCTTCATTTACTGATTTAAATTCTGTAGTTATCTTCTCTCCAGTTTTTAATTTCCTCTTTGATTTGCTTCGAACGCATTGATTCTTCGGCTGCGCGCTTTGCCAATGTGGGAAGTTCTTCGTCGGATGCAAAACGCAGTGCAATGATTTGACGGATGTTCAAGCGACTGTCAAAGGGCTTTCCTGTGAGAATGAAGTGCCTGAGGGATTCCTCTGCACGAATAGCCCTGTCCTGTGCTTTCAAGGCGTATGTTCTTACCATCCCTCCAATCAACAGCAGTAATACAAAGACTAGTACCAACAACGATGCGCTGTAATAACCATCGGGTTTGCTGTTGACGAGGTTTACAATACTTCCGATAAGACCTGCAATTAGCAGTGGAGCAGAAACATAATGGTAAGGCGGATGCATTCTGGCGTGGTTACTGAAGTTTTGTGTAGACATATGTGTGTTTTATATTTCATAATTTAAGAGCATTGCTTTTCAATCTTCAAAAACTATACCCCACTTGGTGATCCATGCTTTGGTGGTTCCGATATAACGGTCAATTTCATCTCCACCGCCATTGATTCTTGGGTCGTTTTCTTTTTGCATCCAATCCTCCAGTTTTGTCCTCATTGTTTTTAACGCAGTGCCATATAATTTGTTGCCAGCAAGATTGTGTAATTGGAACGGATCTTTCACTACATCGTATAACTCTTCGGAAGGTCTTTTACCAAAGCTTAGATTGAAATAATATTTTATACTTGGTTGATCTTTGTTATCAATCAATAAGGCTTTGGAGGGGCCTCCATCTACATCACCATATATAGAAGGAGTACCCGGTATGGATTCATCTCCTGCGGGATATCGGTCTGGCCGTAAATTCTTGATATATAAATACTGATTGTTTCGGACTGCTCTCATAGGATATCCGGCTAACATACCCTGGTCAACTCTACAAAGACAATGTCTTTCTCTTTCCAAATAAACCTCTTCTCTGTTTGATTTCTTTATGCCCCTCACAATTGGCACTAAACTTTTACCATCTACTTCAGGTACTTGTGCTACACCCCCCATTTCAAGAAAACTTGGCATGAGATCAATTAGATTGACAAAAGATGTATTGGTACTATTTTTTTGGTATTGATTTCTATAGTCACTGATGATCAATGGCACTTTCGTACCATGGTCGTATAAATTTGCTTTTGCATGAGGGAAAGGCATTCCATTATCACTTGTCAAAACTATAATTGTATTATCCAGTCGTCCTGCTTTTTCAAGTAAAGCCAACAGTTCACCAACTTCACGATCAAATCGTTCAATCAGATGAAAATAATCTGCTAGATCATTTTTGATTTCAGATGTATTTGGAAGAAAACCAGGCACAGTAATGTTATCAGGATTGATTCCATTTCTTTTTCCTGCACCAAATGGGAAGAAGCGGTGGGGGTCGTTGGTGCCAAACCAAAAGAAAAATGGTTGATTTTTATCTGTTTGATTCAATAGTTGTTTGAATTCAATTTCTTTACCAGCTGGATTCTCCGTGTATCCCATTTTTGTATAGTCTCCAGGTCCCCAGCCCTTTCTTTCGAATCCAACTACATAACCATCTTTTCGAAGTAGTTGCACGAATGTGGGAGTACTTACATCCAATTTTCCAACCAGGTTTACACCTTCTCCTAGTTTGTGGGGGTACATGCCCGTCAGCATTCCAGCTCTTGATGGGGTACATGACGGGGATGCAGCATACGCATTGGTAAATTTCACTCCTTGTTTTGCAATCTTATCTATATTAGGTGTTTTTACAATTTTATCACCGTACACACTTGCATAGGGATAGCTGAGATCATCTGCGAGTAGAAATAAAATGTTTGGTTTTGTTTGTGCAACTGCTGTAGACGTAAATGCAACTGTAAAAAAAAGAAATAGCAACCATCTCATGGTGTAAATCTACTCTATTGTCTTGAAGTTTGATACTAGTTCGAGGGCTACCTAAACAGATCTTTTAATTTTCTTTCATTCTTTTTCCAAAACGAGAAAAAGGAGCCTTTTGGTAAGCCTGCATCAGGTATCATCCATGAACGCTGGTCTTCTATCCCTTCGTAGTGTGTGTTTAAAGGATGTTCTTTATAATAGACGGGTTGATTATTAAGTTGTGATTTTAAATCAGCGAAACTCCCGGTGAATACTTGAATGCCTTCAATATTCTTTGATAGTTCCAATACAAATGATATACATCCATCCGAAACAGGATATTGATGAAATACTTTAGGTTCCAGTAATACTATTCTATTTGCTTTTGTATCTGCTCTCCATGTCGGGGATAAATTATAATAATTATAAATCATCGTTGGAAGCGCTGGATCAATTTGGAGTGAATTTGACGATGGAAGATTGGTTTGTAATTCACTTGTATCTACTTCTATTAGTTCTGCTGGTGTTGACAGATCCTGCAAAACATCGTACGATATATCGAGGTAGGTCCCCTTTTGTTTACTAGCGGTATAGTGGTTGATGTTTTCTTGATTTGCAATATATTTCTTATTCGAAAATGTGCCGGCTATCCATTGCCAGGAAAGAGCGTTGCTTCCCCAATCTCCATCCAATAAATGGTAGTACATCCATTTTGCCGGGTGCATCCAATGAGATTTACCCAAGTTGCAGGCAATGAACGCACTGTACATACGGAGGTGATTGTGCATCATACCAGATGCTGTCAGCCGTCGAATTCCATGATCGATGGCATCAATGTAAGTTTCTCCTTTTATAACTGCAACAGGAGTACCATGGTGGTGTACATGCGTTTGCTGATTTTTTATATCACTATTGATACCTTCATTCAAATCTTGCCATACCCGTTGGAAATATTCTCTCCAAAAAAGTTGCTGAAGAAATTTTTCGCAGGAAGAATAGGAATACTTTTTTGAAACGAGGTGTTCTACTATCATTCTGGTATCGAGGACACCTCTCGATATGTATGGCGAAAGTTCAGTGATGGAACCATCAATAAAATTGCGACTCCTTCCATATCGGACAGGGTCAATACGATCCAATTGATCAACTATATCTTGGTACTTGGTTGGAATATGCATGTATCAGCGTTTGCTGATTTTATTATGTGTGATCTGTCTTTGGAGTGCGCATTTGAATCGACTGATTTCAGGGTTCCTCTTTAGGGCATGTTTTTGACTGATGCCGCTGTTGACTCTTTTTCTCCATAGATTAAAACTCGATCGTTTCAATTCTTTTCGCATCAATCGTATCACCTCTGCTTCGGTGATGCCGAATTGAGCAAAAATGGCTTCAAACGGTGTACGGTCTTCCCATGCCATTTCAATGATTCGATCGATTTCTATAAGGCCTTTATTTTGTTCCATACTGCTCATTTTCAAAACTTTACCTTTTATTATTGACTTTAACAAAAATCTCTATCGAAAGTTTGGTGTAAGGGATTGGCAAGTTCTTCCGGGTATTCAACACCAATTAATTAATACCTTTATATATATATATTATAGTGAATGTTTTCAAAAATCCACAAACGACTCGCATCTAAAACATTCATTTTTCTTTTCTGTCTTTTATTTCTATTTCTTTTAGTTGCTCATTCTCAAGAAACAGGAAGAATGGAAACGGATCGCCCAGATCAAACCGAATCTCCTTATATAGTTAAAAGAGGCTACTTTCAGGTAGAAAGTGGATTTAATAAAAATTTTATTTCATTCAATTCCGACTATTTTTTACCAACAAATTTAATCAAGTACGGGGTGAGCAAAATAGTTGAGTTCAGGTATTCGTCTCTTTTAAACTTATCAAAGCAGCAGCTTCGATTTAAAAATGAAGCACTTGGGTTAAAGATTTTTCTTTTCGATGAAAAGGGCATACTTCCTAAAACATCATTGATTGCACATTATCATTTAGGAGATTTGAAGAGAGATCTCACCGATTTGAATCGTACACCACATTCAGTGGGGGATGCAGTCTTTACATCCCAGCACCAGCTAACAGACAATTTATCGGTTGGATATAATTATGGAATCGAATTTCATAATGATGGAAAACACGAAGCTATCTTTCGTTTTGCACCTGGACTGAATATTGGTGATAATTCATATGCTTATTTAGAAACTTTCGGGAGATTCCCACTTAAAAAATACGAGGATTTATGGGTGGACGGGGGGCTGGCCTATTACTTGAATGATAATACAAAGATTGATATTAGTGCAGGCCGAAGTATTAAGCAAAGCAGTGACTACTATTTTGCTTTAGGAATTTCATTCAGGTTCAACATAATGAGGTAGATTTCTGAAAAAATGCATAACTAATTGTTTTAAGATTTTCTCCTTTTATCAGTGTATGTTTATACAAAAGCTATTCTTATTCATATTTTGTCAAGTCTTTGTAAAATCATCTGAACTATATTTTTGAGTAAATCTTTCAAATAGCTTTGTAAAAATTTTACACATGGCATCTCCATTCGTTTCAAAATTGCAAGCAGAAATACAGCCGTTAAGAGAGCAATTGGTTCATCACCCCGTATATGCTTCCATTCACTCGTTGGAAGATTTACAGGTGTTTATGGAACACCATGTGTATGCTGTATGGGATTTCATGTCGTTGTTAAAGGCATTGCAGCTTCATCTCACTTCTGTTCAAATTCCGTGGAGACCAGTTGGCAATGCTACTACTCGTTTCTTGATCAATGAAATTGTTACGGGTGAAGAAAGTGATGTGGATGAAAACGATAATCGAACGAGTCATTTTGAACTTTATTTGAAAGCAATGCAACAGGCAGGTGCACAAACAGCATCCATCGATGCGCTTATAGAAGATGTCAATAAGAATCTCTCTGTTGCTTCAATATTATCTGCTCCATCCATACCAGAAGCTGCTAAAGGATTTATGCAAACTACATTTGATGTTATTCATTCGAACCAACCTCATTTGATGGCAGCTGTGTTTACATTTGGAAGAGAAGATTTGATTCCAGATATGTTTTTAAGCTTTATTAAAGAATTAAAAAAAGAATTTCCCAATAAGGTTAATATCATTCAATATTATATTGAGCGTCATATCGAAGTCGATGGTGGCCATCATTCTGCACTTGCATTGGAAATGACAGAAACACTTTGCGGCAACGATCCTCAAAAATGGGAAGAGGCAACATTGTTTGTAAAAAGGGCACTTCAATCTCGTCTCGCGCTTTGGGATGCGATTAACTCCAAGATCAACTCTTCTATTGAAGAAGGTCAGTACCTCTAAATGAGGTATCTTTAAGAATGCGCAAATTTGTTGGATGGGGGTTGATTGCAATAGTGACCTCTGTTTCACTTTACTACTATTCGATCCAAAATACCCCAACGTATTTGTCTGAAGGAGAAATCCTTTCCAAAAAATATTGCTCTTCCTGTCATGAATATGCAGCTCCTCAATTATTGCCTGAACATATCTGGGTTGAAAAAGTGCTTCCTGAAATGGGATTGCGGTTGGGTATAGGCGATAAGAATACGTTATTGTCTCGTATGTCATTGAAACTTTTTGATCAACTCAACAACATAGGAATTTACCCGAATAAAAATCTACTATCAGAAAGCGAGTGGCTTTCGATTGTTCACTATTACCGATCCAATGCAATGAAGGATTCTCTTTCAAACTCCTATAATGATTCGAGTACGGACGGGGGTAGATTGTTTGAACAAATGCAAATACATTCTGATCATGGAGCTGAGCCTTCAACTACTTTGGTCCGATTTATTCCCAAACGAAAAGAAATTTGGTTAGGAAATCGTTCAAAGGAAATCAAAAAATATTCTCTTGAGGGGATTCAAAAAAGGATTATCCATACACCCAGTCCCGTGGTAGATGCAATTGACCAAACTAATCCTATTTATCTTGGAATTGGCAATATGCTTCCCAACGAAGATAGAAATGGAAGGATGTTTCATGTCAATGACAAAGGCACATTCGGTATGCTGTTGCTTGATTCATTGCATCGTCCTGTTCAAATGGTGCGATCTGATATAGACAAGGATGGAGTAGACGACCTCATTATTTTAGAGTTTGGGTATGAAACTGGTCAAGTACGATTGGTAAATGGGAAAACAGGAACCACTTCTATCATTAGTCATCAACCCGGTGCAAGAAATATTCATTTGCGCGATATTGATAAAGACGGGCTGATGGATATATATATACTTTTTGCACAGGCCAGAGAACAGGTAAAGCTCTTTCATAATCTTGGGAACAATACGTTTCAAGAAGAAGTATTGCTTCGCTTCCCCTCTGTGTATGGTTCCAGTTACTTGGAAATGGCAGATATGAACAACGATGGTTTAGAAGATCTGGTTTTGTCTTTTGGCGACAATGCAGATTATTCAATTACAAAGAAGTCATTTCACGGTATTGCGATTTATATCAACAATGGCAAAGGACAATATAAAAAGGAATATTTTTATCCTACCTATGGAGCCACAAAAACAATTGCCAAAGACTTTGATAATGATGGCGATCTTGATTTAGCTACAATTGCGTTTTTCTCTGAAGCAGAGCGCGGTGGTTCATTTATCTATTTTGAAAACAAAGGGGGAATGAATTTTCTACGAAAAGACCATCGCATTCCCCAAGCAAAATGGTTGGTGATGGAATCCGATGATATGGACAACGACGGAGACCAGGATATTATACTTGGTAATTTCCAAATGGGAAGCAACACCACATCTACTGATTTTTCAAAAAAGACACAGGCACTTGTATTGAGGAATAATACAAAATAGATATGAATAAAATTGATTCGACGAAAATCCTTATTCATTCTACTCCAAATTAATTAATATTGATAATTTAGAAAACACTATTTCAGCATACATGAGTTACGAGGCTATTTCTGTATTCGATATGTTTAAAATATGTGTGGGTCCTTCCAGTTCGCATACCCTTGGCCCTTGGCGTGCTGCACAACAATTGGTTTCGTCTATAGAACACCAACAAAAACTTTCATCGGTTGCTTCTATTAAGGTATTCCTATACGGCTCATTGGCAAAAACAGGGAGAGGTCATGGAACGGATTTAGCAATTTCATTGGGGCTTTCAGGAGAAGACCCTGAAACTATTCCGGTTGATCAAATCAATGCTCGTTTTGAAAAAATAAAATCTACTAATAAAATTTTATTAAAGAATACATCTGAGATTGGATTTGATCCATCAACTGATATAGTTTTTCTAACCAATGACATGCTCCCCTTCCATCCAAACGGAATAAATTTTCAAGTAGAATTGAAAGACGGGAATCATTTCAGTCAAACATGGTATTCAATAGGTGGGGGTTTCGTTGTACAGGAAGGCGAGTTGCCTTCAGGTAAAAATGAAGTTGCAGTTCCATATCCTATTCAACGTGCGGATGACATCTTACGTTGGTGTAATTCAACAAAAAAGCAAGTGCATGAGATTGTTTTTGCCAATGAACGTATGTGGCATGATGCTGATTCAATTCGAAAGGGTCTATTGAATATATGGCATATCATGTCTACCTGTATTTATCGCGGATGTCATGCGAGTGGTCAATTGCCAGGTGGACTGCATGTAAAACGAAGGGCAAGTGAGATAAACAAACATCTTATCAAAAAAGAATACACCACAAATCCTACGGCTTGGTTAGATACCATAAAAAATGGTGGCAATGATTTTAAATACATTCTCGATTGGGTCAGTTGCTTTGCATTGGCGGTAAACGAGGAAAATGCATCTTTTGGTAGGGTAGTAACAGCACCAACCAATGGGGCAGCTGGCGTTATACCAGCCGTATTGATGTATTATGTACTTTTTTGTGATGGGAACGATGAAGATAGAATTATCCATTTTTTATTGACTGCTTCAGAAATAGGCAGTTTATTTAAAAAAGGGGCTACTATTTCAGCAGCAATGGGCGGATGTCAGGCAGAAATTGGGGTTTCTTCTGCAATGGCAGCAGCTGCGTTGACGGAAGCATTGGGAGGAACACCTCAACAAGTGATGATGGCAGCTGAAATTGCTATGGAACATCATTTGGGATTAACATGTGATCCAGTTGGCGGATTGGTACAGATCCCATGTATTGAGCGAAATACCATGGGGGCTATAAAAGCTATTACTGCAGCACAACTTTCGTTGCAGAGTAAACCAGACGATGCTATTGTGAGTTTGGATAAAGTAATTGAAACCATGTGGCAGACTGCATTAGACATGAATCACAAATACAAGGAAACGGCTGATGGCGGGCTTGCCATACAGATTTCAATCAATTTACCTGAGTGTTGATATAGGTTCAATCAAGTCCCACAAATTACCATAGAGGTCTCTAAATACCGAAACAGTTCCATAGGGTTCTTTTGAGACGGGTCGCATGAATTCAACTCCTTTTGATTGATAATCTTCGTAATCTCTCATAAAATTATCGGTGTAGAGAAATAGAAATACTCTCCCGCCCGTTTGATTACCAACATATTCCAGTTGTTTTTCGTTGCTTGCTTTTGCCAATAATATATTGCATCCATTTTTACTTCCTTTGGGCTTTACCACTACCCATCTTTTTTCTGGAGAAAGCTGGGTATCCTCTAATAATTCAAATTTTAGTACCTGTGTGTAGTAGTGAATGGCTTCGTCGTAATCCTTGACTACTAAACTTATTTGTCCGAGGTATTGATTCATATACGTAATAAGGGTACTAATTTATAAATTTTCAATAATTTGGGTCAAATAACTTTTATGGAAGTGCATCATCCACATCATATTGTTCACAAGAAAAAATGGAACGAGTATATTTTAGAGTTTATTATGCTGTTTGTTGCAGTATCTCTGGGATTCTTTGCAGAGAATCTTCGAGAGCAGCAAATCGAAAAGCACCGCGAAATTTCGTATTTGGAAAATGTACACGAAGATTTACAACTTGATTTTCAAACAACGGATACGGTTATTCAATCCAATAATGTGCGATTAGCTGCATTAGATACGTTTTTTGTTCGTTTGAATTCTACTACTGTTACCAACGAGGATGTTTATTATTATGTGAGGAATCTTGCTTTGCGTTCCACGTTTGAAAGTTCACATATCGGGTTTGATCAAATTAAATCTGCTGGCGGATTACGCATGATTAAAAACAAAGAAATTACATCAGGTATTCAGCAATACGAGAAAATGCTTTCTTCTATAGAGAAGTTGGAGGAATTAAGGGATAGAACGCTGGAGCAGGCACGATTTAAAATGGCACGTGTATTCGACGCAAAAGTTCTTTATGAAATGTCTATTCATCAGTCGGAGGCCATCATTCGTTTCCCAAAACCAACTGCAGCAGATAATATTTTAAAGAAGGATCCAGCTGCATTGAATGAATTGATAAATCTTGTTTCCACTGGATTGAATACTAACCGGTATATAACATCTCGATTGAAGGCTTTGCTAAAAATTGGCAATCAATTAGACAATGCCATCATGAAAGAATACGGGGATAAAATGCATTGATCTATTCTATAATTTGGCAGCTTGCGTGTTTGCCAAACCATCTATAACGGCTGCGTGCTATCCAGTCGTATATTTTATTTCGTAGACCTTCCGGGAATAAAGAAATTATCGTATTCAACCATCTAAACGGCATGTACATGTTACTCAGAATCTTACTTACTGCGGCTGATTTAAATAGATAGTTACCGGAATGGATTTCTAAAACTACAGAATCATACGATGAATTGTTTTGTTTCAAGGTTGACTGCTGCAGTGGCTGAAGTCTGAATGTACCTGGGCGCGAAAATCGAATTACCATTGATACAAAACCAGTGCAGAGTTTACAAACGCCGTCGTAGTAAATAATCATTTATAAAGTTACTGATTACTTATCTTCTTTTTATTCATCCTGCATTTGTCGCTGCAATAAATTACTTCTTCCCATATTTTATCCCATTTTTTTCTCCAGGTAAAAGGGCGTTTGCATACAGGGCAAATTTTTTGTGGGAGATTTTCTTTTTTAACCGCTTTCTTCATTGTTATTGAAACGAAATTGTTTTACCGGTTTGTGCAGATTTTCGTGCTGCTTCCAAAATTTTCACCACAATCAAATTATTCTCCATCGAATAGGTCCCAAAGGAGGGGATGGTAATTTTATTTCGGATTACATCTGCGAAGTAAAGAAAGGGGCTTGTATAGGTGTTTGTTTCCTGCGGCGTAAGCTTGTATTCAACTTCTCCACCAGTTTTCCCTTTTGCCTTCATATTATTATTGTCCTTGGTTATGATATACCCATTTGATCCATAAATGGCCATGTCTTTTCTGGCAAATGGCCAATTCCAAGAAGCTTGTATGATGCATTGAGCCGAAGGATACTTTAAAATAATAGTAGCCTCGTCTTCCACTTTTGGATAGATCGCGGGCTTGAATTGAGAGGTAACAGCTGTTACAGAAGTTGGCATCTCTCCATTCATAAGCAGTGTCATCAAATTTGCTCCATAACACCCAAAATCCATCAGGGCGCCTCCTCCGTTTTGAACAGGGTCTGTTAACCATTCAAAAAACTCTTTTGATACACCTATTTCCTTTGGTCCCTCATGTCCGTCGTGTACTACAACTTTTCTGATTTTTCCCATAAAAGATGTATCACGTGTCATTGCAAATGATTTATCTGTAGTTGGATACCAAGAAGTTTCAAAATTGGTCAATACAAGTGTATGATGCTTTTTGGCTAAAGCGATCATTTTTTCTGCGTCTGCAACAGTTGTTGCCAAGGGTTTTTCAACCATAACATGAATTCCTTTTGGTGCAGCAGCTTCTACTACCGACAAGTGCTGTAGGGTAGTACCAAAACTCAGCACCCCTTCTGGTTTAACGGCATCCAGCATTTTGTTTAAATCGTTGAAAAATAACGAGGGGTCTAGATGGTATTTATCTGTCATCTTCTTAATAAGTTCCTGGTTGGTTTCAAAAATTCCTACCAATTGAACTGCTGCATCATTTTTTCTTCCAAGTATCCACGCGTTGTGACCGTGAGAGATTCCTGCTACTACAAGACGAACGGGTTGTGCTTGAGTCCAGGTGATGCAGAATAATGAGAGGACGATGATAATCTTTTTCATGACAATAATTATTTATTCACTGAAATCGCGTCTCTTAAATCTACAACAACTTATCGAGAATTTGAATCAGATGAAATGTATATCTTTAATTCACTCCTTTTTCAATAGATCTAACTATGTGGGGACTATTATGCATCGGCATTGTTGCACTGGTTGTATTGATTTCATATGTTAAGGCACCACCTTTTCTTTCTTTTTTGTTGGTGTCTATTATGGTAGGGCTGGCGGATGGATTAACAACAACTACTATCATCGATGCTCTTCAAAAAGGAATTGGATCTACTCTAGGATCTATACTCTCTATTATTGTACTAGGTGCAATGATTGGTAAGCTGATTGCCAAAAGCAATGCAGGTGTTGTTATTGCAGATCAATTGGCAAACTATTTTGGTGCAAAAAGATTACCCTTTGCATTCATGATTATAGGGTTCATTGTTAGTCTGCCTTTATTTTTCTCGGTGGCATTTTTATTGTTGACTCCTTTGGTGTTGACTACTGCTAAGCGACAACATATCAATCCTGTTTATTTAGGAATTCCCATGCTCGCATCTATGTCAATTACACAGGGATTTCTTCCCCCACATCCAGCACCGTATTATTTAGTAACCCATTTACCTGGTGCTGATATGGGAATTACATTAGGCCTTGGAATTATTATTGCTATTCCAGCTATGTTAACTTCAGGATGGTTATTTGGAAAGACCTTAAACAATATTTCATCTGATCCCTTGAATTTTGTACAAGAGGATGAAATCAAAAATCCTCCATCATTTATTTCTTGTTTACTCATCATTCTTCTACCTGTTGTTCTTATTGCCTTGCGTTCTTTTTATAAGAATGATTTTATTGAATTTTTAAGTGAACCGGTTATAGCCTTGATGATCTCTCTATTGATTGCGCTATATATATTGGGAGTTAAACGTAGAGTCGCGTGGAACCAGATTCAAGTTTGGATGCTGGATTCTATAAAAGAGGTTGCACCACTTATTTTAACTTTTGCGGGTGCAGGTGCATTCAAAGAAATTTTACAATCTATGAAGATTGGCGATGAGGTGCTGCGTTTTGCCATGAGCAGCTCTGTCAATCCTCTATTGCTTGCATGGCTAATGGCGGCCCTGTTGCGCATTATTACTGGTTCATCAACTGTTGCCGGTATTACTACTGCTGGTTTAATCATTCCTGTTTTACTGAAAACTGGGGTGAATCCAAATCTTTTAGTGCTCAGTATTGGCGCGGGGTCAATGGTTCTCTCTCATGTAAACGATACAGGCTTTTGGTTGTACAAGGAGTACTTCGGAGTATCCATAAAAGATACATTGCGTTCCTGGACAATCATGGAAACTATTTTAGCAGTGGTGGGTCTTTTGGGCGTATTGGCCCTTCAATATATTATTTAGCGCGAGACTGATGGTGAGTCTATCTACTTTTATGTAGTGCAGTAAGAAAAGATTCTGCATGATGCAAATGATTTTTCTTTTTTGAATCCTCCATCTTATCCCATGTTTTTAACAACATTGCCCAACGAGGATTTTTTGAAAATACATTTCGGTAGGTAGATAAAAATCGCCAAAAAAGCCCATCCCATATTGCTTGCCACTCTCCCTTGGGGAAGTCGCCCATCTTCATGAGATAATTCGATCCTGCAATGTAGGGTTTACTTGTAATCATACCCCCGTCACTGAATTGCGACATACCGTATACATTTGGTACCATTACCCAATCGTATGCATCAATGTACATTTCCATGAACCATTTGTATACTTCATCTGGATGTATCTCGCAGAGCAGCATGAAATTTCCTACTACCATCAAACGTTCGATGTGATGATTGTATCCTGTTTTTAGTAATTTCTGAATAGTAATATCAATCGGTGGAATTCCGGTTGTTCCATCATAAAATGATTTCGGCATTTTATGTTTGAAGTTCCAAAAGTTCTTCGTGCGTTGTACAGAGCCTATTTTCTGATAGGTCAATTGAACAAATTCTCTCCATCCCATCAATTGGCGTATGATACCTTCTATACTATTAATAGGAGCCTGTCCTTTTTTATATGCATCCAACAATTTTTGAATAATATCTGCTGGAGACAACAATCCTATATTCAACAAAGGACTGAGTACACTGTGGAACAATGTATTTTCTTTGCATACCATTGCATCTTCATAGATGCCAAAGTCTTGAAGTTTTTCTTGAATGAAAAGATCCAATGCTTTTTCTGCATCTGCGTGCGTGCAAGGGTAATATACTTTTGAATTATTTTTTTCGAATGGAGAAGTTGATTCACCAAAATGCTTCTTGAAATGAGTTTCTGTATATGTAACAGCCTCCTTGATGTACGGATTTTCTCCTGAAAAATGAATCGGAGGGATAGTAGTATTCTTTGGGATCTTTTTTCTGTTTTCTACATCGTAGGTCCAGCTTCCGCCTAGTGGTGCATTTTTCGCATCTATCAGAATATTTCTTGATTTTCTCTGTTCAATATAAAACCCTGTTTGGTAAAATGGCCGACGATTGCCCAATAGCGCAATGTCATCTTTTTTATTATTGATGAAATTAGGACTTGGAAGGAATGCTAGTTGAATTTTATACTTCTTAGAATTTTCTTCGAGTTGTTTTTCCAACCAGTTATCGTTTGGGTGAAATAGCTTGGTACGCGTGACTTTATTTTTACTGAATAGCTTGAATAAGTCACTGATCTTTGATTCCTTTTCCTTGTTATCAATATAATGCACATCGAATTTGCTCTTACGAAGCATTGCTTCGTAGTATTTCATCGAGGAACGATGCAGCATTATTTTTTGTTTGTGGAATGCGTATTGATTGAAAAACAATTCGTTCTCAATTACATAGATTGGAACTGATTTCTCAAATTGAGAGCAATCTTTGAATAACTGATGAGGGAAAATGAGAAAAACCTCCATAGGGAGGTTAACAATTTTTATTTAATTCTGTTCAAATTACCAGGCTGCTTCAAAATTGACCTTGACCTCGTTGTCTACTTTTGAAAGCATGAAGGAAGGTCTCTCTATTTTAAAGTCTTCTAACAAAAAGATGAAGTTTCCGCTTACGATGGTCTTGGTGCCCTTTTTTGACATGGCACCTTCAAACGAGATTTCTTTTTTAACGCCATGAAAATCGAGCAGACCCTTTACAAGTAATTTCTCTTTGTTGGCGTATTCAATTGAAGTGGATTGAAAAGATATCGTTGGAAATTTTAGTGCTTCAGTTACTTCCATCATATGTGCATCTCGGTTGGAGCTTTTGGAATCAAATGCACTCACTTTGGTTATAATAGCCACCTTTTCAACTTGCCCACTGTTATTCAGCTGGACAATTCCATTAAGTTGGTTGGAAGTGCCTTCCCATGCATGCATGATATGATTCATGGCATAGGTGATCGAAGATTGACTTTTATCTATCGGGACTTTTGTTTGCGAAAAAGATAAGAACGGCGTACATCCAAGAAACAGAGCGAATAGAAGTTTCATTTATTTAAATTTTATACTGATAATGGCTGCGCCAAAGCTTGCAAATGTTGTAATGGCAGCAGCCCTGTGGTATGCTTTTGGAGCATTCTCTGCCAGAATATTTGTTGTAATCATGCCAGCGAGGTGAACTATAGACAATAATTTGTGTAATCGAATCGCAGAAAGTTTTTTATCTCGGTTGAGCAGCGGTGGGGGAGCGAAAAATGACATGGCTGCAGTAGCACCGTAGGTAATATTTACAGCTGTAGCCAGGTTTTCGTGAACATCTTTGATGCCATAATTACCTTTATATAATTGTGAACCGGTATATGCCTGTCCTGCCATACCACCCAATGTGATGAATCCTAGCACCTGATGAGCCACCAGCATTGCTCTTCTGACTTTTAATTCTTTTTCTCTATTTGCAGTATTCAATTGGATGATAGGTCTCATCAGCCCTTTTTCTCCCCACAAAATTCTTTGGGAGATGAGCATTCTAGGAGGTAATAATTGAACAGATGAGTCCGCTTTGTCTTGAAGTTCGGCCAATAGATCATTTTGAGCGGAAGCGAATTGGGACATTGCTAGAAACAATAGGAAAAACAGCTTTTTCATGCGCGTATATGAATTGGGGTGTAATTTACTCAATGTTTGAATGTTGAGCATTTATAAAAAAAGCTAAAAAATCAAACACTTAGATTATTCTATCTTTGACAAGGTTTATGTTAAAAAGTTACATTTTACTATTTTTTCTTCTTTTTGGTGGTTTCTCTTTGGTTGGATGGGCACAATCTAGCAAGACTGTCAATCAAAATGTCTGGATTTCCTATACTGGCTTGCTTCCAATCAATAAAAAATTTTCTATACACACTGAACTATCCTGGCGTAGAAATGAATACCTGAAAAATCCACAGCAGTTATTACTACGGACTGCATTGGTGAGGAATTTTGCCAAAGGGGTATCCCTTGCAGGTGGCTATTCTTACATAATTACCTACCCTTATGGGGCTTTTGCAAGTAAATCGACCTTCCCCGAAAATCGAATCTGGGAGCAATTGCAGGTCAAAAAACAATGGGGTAAAACGGAAGTGATTTCACGATTGCGTCTTGAGCAACGATTCGTGTATCAGCCAGTGTTGGTTGGAACTTCCTACAAACCGGGTCCTTCCGTATATTCTACACGCATACGTATTATGCAGCGTTTTTCTATTCCATTATTTACTCCTTCGATCAAAGACAAGGCTATCTATGCTGCTGTTTTTGATGAACTATTTTATGGATTTGGTAGACAGATCGGGTCTCACCATTTTGATCAAAATAGATTTTTTGGAGGGCTTGGTTATGTGGTACCAAAATTTGGCAGAGTGGAGGTGGGGTATTTACATCAACAAATTCACAGAAGCGGAGGAACAAAAATTGAGAATAATAGAACTATTCAAATTAATTTTCTTCCTACCCTCCTTACAAACAGAAAATAAAAAGTTTCATTTTATTTTACTTGTATCTTCTCTTTGAGTAGTTCGATGAGTTTTTTGTTATCACCTGATGCGCTGAATGCATTCGCTCTTTCTCCGAAAACCCAAAGTGTGTAAGGTATTTCCTTTTGAACTCTTAGTTCATTAGGAATAACATTTTCGTCACCACCTTTTTTTGTTTTGATGATCACAACTCCGTTCGCTCCTCTTACACCGTAAAATGCAGTTGCAGATGCATCTTTTAGAACTTCAACCGACGCGATATCATCTGGATTGATGCTGCTGATATTATTGATAGGCACATCATCAACTATATACAATGGGTTGCTGTTTGAATTGACTGAACTAAATCCACGAATTCTAACTTTCGGTACACCACCAGGTGAATTATCGTTTCCCACTACTACACCTGCAGCTTGACCCTGCATCTTTTGTACTACTGTTCCACTGGTTAGGGCGAGCTGTTGCTGAGTGATCTTGCTATTTCGCGCATTGGATTCTGCAGTACGTATTTTATTTTTTTTAGGAGTAAATTGAATACCGATACCATTTTCTTGGTTTGATCCCTTCCCCTTTATCATGGTAACTTTCCCCAATTCATTCAAGGATATGCCGATCGTATCGTAAATCGGTTTTCCTGTTATGTAATCGTTTGGATCGGTATAAAAAATATATAAACTATCGTTTAGTAGGGTGAATTTTCTTTCTGCACTTGACTCCTGAATCAAATTATTATTAAAAACAAGAGATCCCATTTTTGTGAAATGTTTTTCCAAGAGGAATACCAGGTCACGGTCTTTAGTAGAGGCGTTGATTTGAGATTTTATATCAGATATGAAAACAACGCATAAAAGAATGAGTGCTATCTTTTTCATGTTGTTGGTTTATATAAAGTTATAAAACAAATCTAATGGAAATGCAATTGTATTGTTAATTGATTGTATAGTTATCAAACTGAATCTCTGCTTTTCCTTTATTCATTGAATTTTTATCCATTTTTTGATTTTTCGAAGTTGCATTATCAAAATCAAGTGTCAATCCTTTTGGTATTTTATAATCCTTTGCGTTAAACGTAAACACCAATTTATCGGGTAGCCCATATTTCTTGTATTTCCCATATTCCATCTTCATCTCATAGGTCCCTTCTTCCTTTGTGGTCGTGCTACTTTTTTCTACTACATAGTCTGTTTCGTTGATATACAGTGTAGACAACACAATATTATTTTCTTGTGAAGTGGGCAGCAACCGCACTACTCTCAGCGTTTTATTATTAACAGTTTCTTTTCCTCCATCTATGATGGTATATTCATTCGACAATATATTTTGTAAAGAGATTGCACGCACGCCTTTTGGAATAAATGTTACGCCGTTTTTACTGGTAATGCTCAATTCATTTGGTTTCTTAAATAGCACCGTCACTTTTGCAACAGGAATTTTTAAATAAGCAATAGACGTTTTAAGCGTACCTACTGCTTCGTATTTATTTATTTTTTCTAGTTTTTCTTTGACACGTTGCAGGACACTATTGATATCTTGACTTTGAGCAGATATACTTGATAGGAATAGAAGGGCAATGAATACAGTTGATTTAATATGTATCATGATAGAATATCTTTTCTTTTAAAGAAGTACCAAGTAAGGGTTTGAAGAACCCCAATATGAGCCAATAGAATGAGTACACTGTATTTAATTGACCGAAGATCTTCGATACTTCCTTTAATAGGAACGCCCTCGGGGGTTGTGGCTATGTAAAAGAAACCTTTCCAACCCACCAAATAGCTGGTGAAGAGATAAGGTTTTACATGAATATCTATGATAGGGATGTTCATATTGGAAACAATCGTAAAAACCAGCACAATACAGATCGTAGTAATAATGGGGCCGATAGAATTTTCGGCAAACAAGGAAAAAAATATAGCGAGTGAAACAATCACCGTCAAAGCAATGGCTGCATATCCGAATGCTGCCAAATACCTCCATAAAATATCATCACTTGAAATCTGCATGATTTGAGAAACTTCGCCTGCAACCCTGAATACAAGCATGTCTCCAGAGCCAAATATGAGTACTGATAGCCCTAGTGAGAACAATGCCATCCATACCAATAGAACAAGTGTATATGCAATGGATGCAAGAAATTTTGCCCATAAAATTTCATGCCTGTAAACAGGTTTGCTTAACAATAGACGCAATGTCCCCATGTTGGCTTCTCCGCTGATTGCATCACCTGCAACCAATGCAACGAGTATTGGTACCTGAACAAGGAGTGTATTTAATATAATATAGCACATGAAATATCCGTTCAGTGCATTTACTTTATTAAGTTGAAAACTGTCGTTGACTCCTTGCAGCATCAGGTTCATATAATTTTCACCATCTGCTTTGAATGCAAATTGAAATATTAGAACAATCGCAGAGATCGCTGCAAAGGATATGAAGGTCCTGGGCCGTTTACTGATTTTGAATAATTCAATGGCTAGAAGCGATCTCATATTGTAGAGTTGGTGAGTTGAAGAAAATAATTCTCAAGTGAGTGGTTTGTTTTCACATTCATGATAGCAATATCTTTTTCAACCAAAAATTTTACCAATTCAGGAACCAGTTTTTTATTCATTTTAAATACCAGCGAATCGTTTGATAGTAATTGACGACTCCATTGACTTTGTCTAATTTGATTCATTGCAGCGCCGGGGTCATTCGTTTCAATTTCTACAATGGTATTCGCAGGGTCTAACAATTCATTTACTTTTCCTTCTACTATCTTTTCTCCTTTGTGTAGGATGATCATATTGTCTGCAATCATTTCAATTTCGTGTAAGAGATGCGAGGATATCAAAATGGTTCTTCCTTCGTTTTTACTGAAATGAGTAATCAAATTTCTGATATCTGCGATTCCCTGTGGGTCCAAGCCGTTTGTGGGTTCGTCTAAAATGATAAAGGAAGGATCATTGAGGAGTGCAATGGCAATCCCCAATCGTTGTTTCATTCCCTGGCTGTATGATTTCACTTTGTCGTTTCCTCTGCCGGAAAGGCCAACTTTCCCCAATAATTCCTCCAGTTCTGCTCGCTTGAGTTGGTTTCCATAGATCATGGAAAATATTCGCAGGTTATCGTAACCGGATAAATAATTATACGCATCCGGTTTTTCAATAATTGCACCGATGTTGCGTAAAATAGCTTTTTCATTCCCTTTTAACGGGGTATTAAAAATCTTGATTACCCCTTTGGTAGGTTGAATCAACGAAAGCAACATTCTCAGTGTAGTACTTTTTCCTGCTCCGTTTTGACCTAGGAATCCGTATACGCTGCCTTTTTCAATTTGAAAGGAAATATTTTTTACTGCCTCGAAACTACCATAGGACTTTGATAGTCCCTCCACCTCCACTATAAGTTGTGCCATCAAGGGTTTAACAATTGGGCGGTCATATGGTTGATAAAAAAAGTAAAATCAATTTACTTTTTGCATATTGCTCACAAATGCGAGATGACGGCTATCTGGAGACCATGAATTTACGTTGATAGTGCCCTGACCACCATACAAATGGGCAATTACTCTCGGTGCCCCACCCGATACAGGCATGATGCGCAGCATTACCTTTTTATAGGAAGGATGGGAGTTTGGATCGATATCGGTAGGAAAAGAAATAATCGACATCCATTTTCCATCGGGTGAAATATGCGGAAACCAATTGTTGTACTCGTCGAAAGTGAGTTGCTCCTTGTTACTACCATCGGGTTTCATTCTCCAAATCTGCATCGTACCCGATTGCGTTCCGTTGTAATAAATATATTTCCCGTCTGGGGAGTATTCGCATCCGTCCACGTGCCCACTTGTGTTTTTTGTCAGGTCTTCCTCCATACCAGTTTCAACATTCACTTTATAAATATTATAAACTTTACTTCCATTTCTTTGCGCAACTACCACCACTTCTTTATTGCCAGGTGCCCATCCATGCCAATAGGAGGGAGTTTCTTTGGTAACTAATTTTGGAGTTCCTCCTTCAATGGGTAAAACCCATACGGCAGAGCTGGTTAGTTTTTGTTCGACCCTTGAACTGCTAATGGCTAACATTTTTCCATCAAATGAAATACCATGATCGTTGTTGTTTTTATTTACTTGATCAGTATTTAATTTTTCAAGCGCACCTCCGCCAACGGGAATTTTATACAACAGACCACCATCATTGAATAATAATTTTTTTCCATCTGGCATCCAATTCGGCGCCTCAAATCGGTGGTTTGCTTCGTGAATAATTTTTCTTTTACCTGTGAACGCATCGATAATTTCTAACCTGCAACTGAATACAGGTTCTTTTGTACTCAGTGTTTTTTGTACAACAGGATTGGGATGGTAGGTGTAGGGAACGGGTTGGTCAATACGTACATTCCAAGCCTCGATCGTAACACTATCTTTTTCGTTTTGAGCCCTTGCAAATAATCCAACAAATACATCGTCTTTTAATTCTTTCAATTCCTGTGTACCTATTACCTGGAGCGGTTCTCCAAAGTTGGCAACTCTCATGGTATAGCTATTCCCGCTTCTCTCCAACTGAATAGTTTGCATATTTTTTTTAGGAAATAGGATAATATTTTCTGGATTGCGGATACTATCGTTTATTTTTCTCCTCCATTGTAAATACATTGCCCCACTTTCGTTTTGACAGGCTGAAATTTGTTCGCTGTTATTGGTAAGCGATGACCTAATCATCCATCCAAATTCCTTTGCGATAAGACTAAATTGGGCATTACTTTTTATATCTGCTGTCAATATAAAATCGCCGCTAATTTTTTTATAGAGATAATGAAAATCTTCTGCGCTATTTTTTATGCTTGAACCTCCTGCAGTCAGGGTATATGATTGATCCGTGTTATCAAAATTGGCACCCCCTTTTTTCACTGGGGTTCCTACATCGCTCGATTGAGAAAATATTCCAATAAATTCTTGTGCATATAGATTAGATGATATTAAAAATAAAATCAGGAATATATTTTTCATGAGATTTATTTTAGTTGGGGTACTAATCAAAAATGATCGTACCGAATCGCTCATAATCGTGGAAATTCTTTCTGGTAGGCATCCAGCTCCACTGACTTGTTTTATTGTCGTAATCTATTCTGTAAAAATTTGCTCTCCAAGTGGTTCCTTTTTCTGGTGGAACGTTTTGAAGCGGTGCTAAAAGTTTAAAGGGAATAAAAAATTCTGCGATCCACGAACTTGTTTTCCCATCCTTTTTTATAATTGAAGCGGCATGTTTTGTAAGTCGATCTCCTTCATAATGCCATGGTCTCCAACCTAAAAATTTACCCTCGTAATTGGGAACCAGAATCGGTAGTTCATAGTTATAAGGCGATAGCTCGTATTCAAAATAAATCTTGGATGCTTCGTTTGGCCAGAAAAAAACTTCCACTACATCTTCATTGTAGATGTCGGCAAAATCTTCTTTGATCGTAGAGGTGATGATACTGTCTTCAGAAACATACAGGCAGTAGATTCCTTTATCCGAGTAGAGTATTTTAAATTGGCTGGAATAATGTTGAATCCCTTTACGGTAAGGGAGATTGATAAATGAAGTTTGCTCCCAATTCTTAGCATCTCCTTTTCCGCTTACTTCAAAATCAATTGTTTTTTTAATCTTCAATATACCAGAATCAGCTGGATGATCAGCCGCCTGCAGATGAAAACATACAGCCACCAATAACAACAACAATTTGAATGTTTTCATCATAAACTATTTGCGAAGCATTGGAAATAATCTTCTGATGTCTTCCTCTTTTGGCTGAGAACCGTATTCACAAATTTCAAATGCCTCGAAATTTTTTACCTGCTTCGCTTTTTCTTCTCCGTACCATTTAATAAGGGAGGCCATGAATTCTGGTTTAATTTGTTCTTCGTAGCGCTTGGTCATCCATTGAATTTTTTCTTCTTTTCCTGCGGGTACTTCGTTTTCATAATGACCGATCCAAGGATTCCACTCATAGAATTGAGAAACATGCGCGTCCAGCCCATATATTTTCTTTTTATAAACTGGGGTGATGTCTACAACAATATCTGGTCTGAATGGATTGGGTCTCTGAAAATTATCTCTTGTATAGAGAAATATGGGATTCTTTTTCAATGCTGGAACGTCGTAAGCAATGTTTGGTACGGCCACCATGTAAGCAGCATCTTGTACCAATACGCCCGTATAGCGATGATCGGGATGGTAATCATTAGGGCGGGGAGCAATGACGACGTCTGCATTCCATTCTCTGATTTTACGAATGATTTGAAGACGTACTTCTAAGCTTGGCATCAACATACCGTCGTGGTTATCCAATACATCGTATTTGATTCCCAATCTCTTTGCAACTTCTTGTGTTTCCGCATATCTTCTTTCCGCAAGTGCTCTTCCTTGCATTTTATGATGACCCGCATCACCGTTGGTAACGGCTACAAATTTTACAGCATGTCCCATTTCAGCAAACATGGCTGCAATACCGCCTGCATCTATGTCACAATCATCAGGATGCGCTCCTATAACAATGATTCTGCTTTTTTCTTGTGCAGAAAGAGTAAAAAGAAAAGAAATAAATAACGTAAATAATAAAATCTTTTTCATGGCAATCGTTTGAATATTTACAATCGTATACTGTAAGTTATGAAATTCTTATATTCATAAAAACTTTAAGATGGAAGTGCATCATCCTCATAGTCATCATGGACCAAAGAAGAGTAAAGAGTATATAATAGAGTTTCTGATGCTCTTTGCAGCAGTCAGTTTAGGATTTCTAGCAGAAAATATACGTGAAGGATTCATAGAAAGACATCGTTCTCATGAGCTAGCATTGGCATTAAAGACAGATATTGAACAGGATGTTGAAAAAATACAGATTTTAAATACCAACCGAATTGAAATTTTGCGAAAAGCAAAACTCGCAGTTTTGGATATTGAAAAAAACGGGTTTAAACAGTCGGATACAAATCAATATAGACTGATGTTGCGTTCTGCTTATTACTGGCAGTATTTTGAGCCAACAACTGCCAATTTAGATCAAATTATTAATTCAGGTTCATTAAGGTATTTTAAAAACAAGGAACTCATAAAGGCAATCGCTACGTACAAAAATTATATCAATTTACTTCAATCAAGAAATGAGAGAGAAAAACAGTATTTCTATGACGTTATGCAACCAATGGTTTTGGAGCATTTGAATTTATCTCCAATGGATACCACACATTTTAATGGAGAAATGATTAATAAAGATTTTTTTAATAAGATTGACTCTGGCTTAATCAATATTAAGTCAAAAAATTTAATCATGTTCAATAATGACCCTGCAACACAATTCAAGGTATTAAATGCCTATAGAGCATTTAGCATCAATATGACTAATACCATGAGATCATATGTAAAACCATACCTTGTTGAATCTAAACATTTGGTTGAACTGCTTGAAAAAGAATTAGAGGAATAGTCAATGCTGATAATGATCTAATGCTTCAATGAGCGCTTTTCCTTTTTTCTTTACCCTCATAAAGTTTGCAATACTGGTTCTCATTAAAATTGTACGCTCATACAGTTCTCCTGCAAAAATATCTCTTGCCTGATCTGAAATATATTTTGTTTTCAATCCTTCTCTCATACCTTGTAAGTTTTTAGGCAGTTCAACTTTTGCTACATCTCCAATTGAAATAAGTTTAGCATAAATATCTGGATTTGCACTGATTAGAAAGTCTGGAGGTAAAATCTCTTTTAGTTTGTCCCAAAATTTTAGCCACTGCTCTTGTTCCTGAGTAAAACTCCTAAACTCTGCAACGTCTGCTTCCATTTCATATTCTGTGATTTTATCAATCAATTCAGGATCTTTAATATACCTCAATGAACCTGAATTCTTCATTTGATCAAAAATTCTTTTATCATTAGCAAATCTGTAAATCCAAAGGCTGAAATTTTTATTAATATCATACAACGAAATTCTTTGTGACTTATCTCTAAGTGCATACATCAATGAATCATAATAATTCAGTAAAGGCATATCCTGCTTGATTACTGAATCAATTTGGTATTCATTTTTATCAATTTCTATTTTAAACATATCGATAAATTCTGCAGCCCGATGTTGTTCTACTTGACGCTCTCTGAAGTTTTCAGCAAGAAAGCCGATACTTACAGCAGCAAATAACATGATAAATTCAGTAATATATTCTTTCCAATTTTTTGGAACATGATGTTTGTGATGTACTTCCATTGGGTAAGTATTTTTATTGGATTAATGTTTAACTGCAGAGATGATTTTGCCTACAAGTTCATCCAGGTATTTATTTTCTATCCATCTCGCTACGATTACCAATTCGTTTTCACGATCAACATAAATCATGTTGGTGCCGTTTCCAATATGTGCATAGGCAGTTGCTGGAGCTGACGGATATAGTTTTTTATCAGTGTTCAAAAAGAAATTCATAAATCCATAACCAGGATTGGCAGGAGTGGGTGTAGTTGATAATTCTATCCATTTTTCTGCAATCAACTGTTGGTCTTTCCATTTCCCTTTGTTGTAGGTTAGCCATCCAAATCTTGCCATATCCATCGCATTGATGAACAATCCGCCACCAAAATGCCCTCCACCGCTTACCGATTGTATCATTTTACCATCCAGAACAATCCATGAATTTCTATAACCTGTCCAATGCCATTGGTTGCTTGCTCCGATGGGGTCCATGATTTTTTCTCTCAACACTTCGGGTAAAGCGCGATGCCATAGTGTTGTTGCTGCAAGTGCCAAGGCATTTACTCTCGTATCGTTGTATTTATAAACTGAGCCCGGCTCGTTTCTTTTTCGGTTGATCCATTCACTCGGTTTATCATCCGGACGATCTGCCCAATCGGGCTTCCCCCATAGAACACCCTCCCAGTCACTGGTTTGACGCAACATATGATCCCAGGTAATCTTTCGGTTGTGTTCTGTTTCAAATGGTTTGATGAAAAACGACTGTCCCAACTGATCTCCGGTTCTGTATACAACTGGATCGTATGGCTCAATCATGGGCACATACTCCACTACTTTATCTTGAATAGATTTAATCAATCCTTTTTCTACTGCCAATCCAATCAATGTAGATAAGAAGCTTTTTGTTACGCTGTGTGTCTGCTCTGTATTGTTGACATCTCCCCAGGAACCGATGATATATCCTTTGTAGATAACGAGTCCACTGGTTGATTTTCTTTCAGCAAATGCTCCAATGCCATCACTGAGAGGCTCTTTGTAAAAATTATATATCTGTGCAATCTCCTGATTCTTGGGCAAGGTTGTTTCATGTTCGATCGCAAATTGAATTGCTCCTTTGAGTTTTGTTTCATCTACACCCATGGAAACCGGCGGTTTTGATTCCCACGATCCTCTGGGAGGATAGTAAACCGGTACAGTTGAATTTTTTGTTTGAGCAAAAAGAAATTGAACAGAAAAAAAGAGGAAGAAGAGCTTTTTCATGTAGTAATTATCTGGTGTTGAAGTTAAAAAAGTTCGATTACTTGAACTCAATAAAATTCAATAATTTCAAGGGTCTCAATAAATTGCTCGTATGAAACATACAATAAAATTAGTAGGATGTATTGCCTTGCTTGTTGTTCAATTTGCAACGGCACAAAAAAAATCCATCGAACAATGGGAGTCGATGTTCAACGGGAAGGATCTTACTGGATGGACACCCAAGATTAGAAATTATCCATCGGGCGAAAACTTCGGAAATACATTTAGAGTAGAAGACGGGAAACTTGTTGTTCGTTATGATGCGTACGATTCTTTTGACGAAAGATTTGGACACCTGTTTTATAACAAATCCTATAATTATTATAGAATTCGATTGGAATACAGGTTTGTAGGCGATCAGTCTAAAAACGGTCCTGGTTGGGCTTTCCGCAACAGCGGCATCATGGTGCACGGGCAAACTCCACAAAGTATGGGACTCAAACAAGATTTTCCAGTTTCAATAGAAGTACAATTATTAGGGGGTGATGGAAAGAACAAACGTACTACCTGTAATTTATGTACACCCGGAACAAATGTTGAAATAAACGGTAAACTGGAGAAAACGCATTGCATCAACTCTACTTCCGAAACCTATCATGGTGATCAGTGGGTGCGAGCTGAGGTATTGGTGCTGGGAGATTCCGTTGTAAAACATTATGCAAACGGACAAGAAGTATTGGTTTATATGAAACCACAAATTGGTGGGGGTAATGTGGATGGCCAGGAAATTATTTTTGGTAAAGCAGGCGATCTGTTAACTGGGGGATCTATTTCTCTGCAAAGCGAGAGCCATCCCGTTGAATTCAAAAGTATAGAAATATTAAATTTAGAAGGTTGTATGGATCCAAAAGCATCTAATTACAAATCATATTATATAAAGTCTAAACCATCTGATTGTCGTTATAATAAAAAGTAGATTATGAAAAAGTTCTTATTCAGTTTTGTATTACTAGTATCTCTCTCTGCCATTGCACAGCAACGTCCACCCGTGGCTCCTGCAGCGCCAACCTCTACACCACCTCCTGCCGCAGCAGCGGATGTAAAACCGAATCCGGCAAATATTCCTTTCAATCCTGATCAGTCTATCACTGCTGATCATGAAGTAACGATTAAGGGAGCGAAGGTTCCATATAAAACTATCACAGGAATGATGCCTGTGTGGGATACGGAGGGGAAAACGCAAGCAGGGGTATTTTATACCTATTACGAAAGATCTGATGTAAAAGACCGCGCATCCAGACCTTTATTGATTTCTTTCAATGGTGGCCCGGGTACTGCATCTCTTTGGATGGAGTTGGGATACACTGGTCCACGTATTTTAAATATTGATGACGAAGGATATCCTGTACAGCCTTATGGATTGAGAGATAATCCATATTCTTTATTAGATGTTGCAGACATTGTTTATGTAGATCCTGTGAATACCGGATTTTCAAGAGCAGTGAGTAAAGACATTCCAACATCCAGATTTTTTGGAGTGAATGCCGATATCAAGTACTTGGCAGAGTGGATCAATACATTTGTTTCACGTATGAACCGTTGGGCTTCTCCAAAATACTTGATAGGAGAAAGTTACGGAACGGGGCGCGTTTCAGGATTGGCATTGGAGCTGCAAAATGCACATTGGATGTTTTTTAATGGAGTCATTTTGGTATCACCCACTACGTTGGGAATTGAGAGGGATGGCCCGCTGGCTGCTGCTTTGCGTATACCTTACTTTGCAGCAACTGCATGGTATCACAAGGCATTATCGGCTGATTTGCAGCAAAAGGATTTGACAGCCATGTTGCCCGAAGTAGAGAAGTTTACAGTTGATGAATTGATACCTGCTATAACCAAAGGAGGATTCTTAGATGATGCAAAGCGAAAAGAAATTGCAGCTCGTGTAGCTAAGTATATTGGTGTTTCTGAGAAAGTTGTTTTGCAGAACAACTTAGATATTGCTCCTTCATTGTTTTGGAAAGAATTATTGCGCGATAAAGGTTTTACTGTTGGTAGATTGGATTCACGTTACAAGGGTATTGACAGAAGAGATGGGGGAGAGCAACCCGATTTCAATGCAGAGTTGATTTCATGGGAACATTCATTTACACCTGCCATCAATATGTATTTGCGTGAAGAATTGAAATTCAAAACAGACTTAAAATATTATGTATTTGGTCCGGTAAATCCATGGGATCGTACAGGAGATAAAACAGGAGAGAATTTACGTCAAGCGATGGCCGAGAACCCTTATTTGCATGTTTTGATTCAATCGGGCTATTACGATGGGGCCTGTGATTATTTCAATGCCAAGTATAGCATGTGGCAGATGGATCCAAGCGGTAAATTAAAAGATCGTTTGAATTGGGAAGGATACAGAAGCGGTCACATGATGTATTTGCGTCGTCCAGATTTGGAAGCGAGTAACGAGAGCTTAAGAAATTTTATCAAGAAGACTACTCCAAAGCCTGGGCAACCTGCAAAATATTAATTCAACCAACTGTTAACCGTTAACAATTAACGGTTAACAGTTTTTATATTTCAGCACTATTTATTTTTTCTGTCGGGTTCATGATGTAGGTAAGCATTGTACCATTCTTATGGAGCTCGACAATTCGGTAGCCTCTGTAAGGCGTGCCCCAATTTCCTCCAACATGACTGTCAAATATATACGGGATGTTGTCTTTCCATTTGATTCCGTCCTGGTCATGCTCATGTCCATGAAATACCGCCTTCACATTCTTCTGTTTTTTAATCAATTCCTGGAACGCCGGTGAATCGATTCCATTGGCTGTCCATTTAATTGGAGGGATATGAATAAAGAGAAAAATATGTTTTGCGTTTTTGTGCTCTTCGAATTTTTGTGCCAACCAATCTAAATCCGGAGGCAGGTATTTTCCTTGTTTGTTAGAAGTTGTTGCAAACAATAAAACGTTCTTGCCAATAACATGATCAAAATTCAACGGAGTTTGCCACCCTGTTTCCCATTCATCTTTGGTGGCAGTGTCATGATTGCCTTGGGTTACAAAATACTTAAAGGGTAATCGATCGAAAGTTGATTTCAAATATGGGAAATAACTGATGTCGTCGTGTACAAGATCACCGTTGAAAACACAGAACTCAAAAGGATCGGCGGCATGAGCACTTTGTATATGCCCTAATGCTGTATCCAACATTTCTTGGTAAGCAGTTTTAGGCTGTCCATAATGTATATCGGATGCAATCACAAATCGAAGCAATGGTTTTTTGCTTTCAAAAGCACTCAGATCGGTTGCAAAGATCGATTTGGTATTGAAAACTACTAGTGCAGTCGATGCACCTTGTAAAAATTTCCGACGATTCATGTTCAAGGATTGAACACGAAAGTTAATTTATTTTTTTGCGAAATTTCCAAATACCTTTTTCAAAAGATCTGTTGTTCTGGCCAAAGGATCTCTTCGAATTTTCTTCTCTTCTTCCGCCATTTGATAGAAAATACCATTCAATGCTCTTTCTGTTACATAGGCCGTAAGATCCGGGTTGATTTTCTTTAAACTGACTTTATTGTATCCATTTATTATGGTTGCCCAATGCTTGGTTGCATTTACTTTGTTCAATGAATTTTCTATAACGGGCCTGAATTTATTAGCCAACGCTGTTGTAGTTGTTTGTCTCAAATACTGCGTTGCAGCTGAATCACTTCCTCTTACTATTGTTATTGCATTTTCGATGTTCATCGATTTGATGGATTCAATAAATATAGCAGCAGCCTCTTTACAAGCATCCTCTGCTCCACGGTTCATGCTTAAGATGGCTTCATCTACCTGATTGCCTAAGCCAATATTTCTCAACGTCTTTTCTACTTTTTCTGCTTCCGGCGGCAATAAAATTTTCAGGACATCGTTTTTGAAAAATCCGTCTTCTTTTGAAAGCAAGGAGGTACCCTTTTCTACCCCTATACTCAACGCTTGTTTGAGTCCTGCAATCATTTCTTCTTTTTCTGAACCCTTGGACTCTGTTATACCCAATGCGTCATTGGCTTTCTGAAGCAGTCCCTTGATTTGGGCATTGGATTGTAAACTAATGAGAATGAAAACAAAGGAGATAAAACTTTTCATGGGAGGTGTTATTTTCATGACGTGAAAATACTCTTCCCTTTTGATATGGTTCTGTTAATTTCCAGTTCATTATTGAAAATAATCAGATCGGCATCCATTCCTTTTTTTATTGAACCAATGCGATCATTCAATTTCATGATTCTGGCAGGAGTGGTTGATAGCATCTTGACCGCGTTTACCAGGGAGACATCCGCCATGGTCATCATCGTGCGAATCAAACGGTTGGCAGTGGCAGTACTTCCTGCAAAAGCAGACTTGTCGGAAAGTTTCGCTACACCTTCTTCCACCAAAACATCTGTACCTGTTGAATGATTTCCCAATTTATAGGTTCCATCTGGCATAGCAGCACCCCTCATCGCATCTGTTATCAAGGCGATATGATCTGGACCTTTGATTTTATAAACCAACTTTAGCAATGGGGATGGAAGGTGAATACCGTCCGCAATGATTTCTACATCCAATTCATCGTGTAGGTATCCTGCTTCAATCACTCCGGCATACCGCTGTGCGTTTTTTCTAACAACACCCGACATGGCAGAATAAAAATGGGTTAATAAACTAAATCCATTCTCGTATGCTTCTTTTGCTTCTTCATAAATAGCATCGGTATGTGCCATGGAGGCAATGATTCCCTTATTGCTCAATATTTTTCCCAATTCAATGGCACCTTTTTTTTCGGGTGCAATGCTCCATCGTTTAATATGGGGCGATCTTTCTAAGATTTCCATATACTCCATTGGATCGGGATCCCTGATGAATTTTGGGTCCTGTGCACCACGTTGATTCATAGAAAAATAAGGCCCTTCCAGGTGAATGCCCAGCAATTGAGCTCCCTCGTTCGGGGCTTGGTGAACTTTATTATAAATATCGAGGGTGTTTAAAATACCTTCTTTGGTGGCCGTTAGTGTTGTAGCTAATAATGAAGTAGTTCCATATTGGGCATGCAGTTTAGCAACATTCAGAAATGCCTCCTCGCTTTCATCCATAAAATCGTAACCACCTCCACCGTGTACATGGATGTCTATAAATCCTGGTGAAACATACTTGCCTGCGGCGTCGATTTCCGTACAATCCGAGCCTTCAATATTTCCCTTTTCAACTGCAATAATTTTTCCTTCTTCTATTAAAATACTCCCATGAGATATGATCTCATTCTCTGTGATGATGTTACCGTTGATAATTTTTATACAGTTTTTCATGCCGTCCATTTTCTTATTTGATGTCCTTTGATGGCATAGAAACTTAAATAGAGATAACAGGGTAGTAAAATCCAATAGGCTTCTTGTACACTAAAACGATCTGCTATATATCCGTACACCAGAGGAATCAATGCATTGCCACTCAATCCCATGATCAAAAGCGATCCTCCCAGTTTGGTGAATTTCCCCAATCCCTCCAGCGCAAGTGGCCATACCGCGGCCCATACCAGCGAATTAGAAAGACCTAGCAGCACAACAAACCAGATTGACACAGATGCTTGATGACCCAATAAATTTATTTCACCGCTCGACAAGGTGATGCAAAAGGTGAATACGATTCCTAAACTCGTGCAAACTCGCAACGCATTTACCTGCTTGATAAATTTAGGAATACAAATGATGCCAATAATATAACCGATGATAGTGGCAGTAAGCACATACGCTGGAAATGATTTTGCCTCCAGCAGTGGCATATTCATCGATAATGCATAATTAATGATAGTATCTATGGAAATGATTTGTGTACCTACATGTAAAAAAATGGCGAGTGCTCCAAGTATAAGATGGGGAAATTCAATGATCGATTTTTTATCAGCATTGGCTTCAGCTACTTCTTTCGTTTCTTTTTCTGTATCAATTTCAGGTAACGGAGAGAATCGAACCAAAAGTCCCAATAAAAATAATACACACCCAACAATTAAATAGGGTTGAATAACCCTTCTGATCAATTCATCAAGTGCCTGATTTTTTTGTATTGCGTCCATGCCTTGTAACTGCGCAAACAAATCAGTATCCGTTGCTCTTAAAATCACAGCTGCAAAAAGTAATGGGGCAACGATGCCTGCCCCTTTGTTGAATATACCCATGATGCTGATGCGTTGGGCAGCACTTTCTTTGGGGCCGAGAATGGTGATGTACGGATTTGCAGCTGTTTGTAAAATGGAAAGTCCAATTCCGATTGTAAACAATCCCACTAAAAATATTTCGTATGTTCTTGTATACGCTGCAGGGATAAATACAAAGGCACCAACCGACATACACCAAAACCCAATCATCATTCCTTTTTTAAACCCGATTTTTTTTAGAAGATAGCTTGCCGGGATGGACATGATGAAATAGGAAATATAGAATGCAAACGTAACGAGGTACGATTCAAAATTATTGAGTTCGCACGCTATTTTAAAATAGGGGATTAAAATCGAATTCACCCACGATACAAATCCAAAAATGAAAAATAGCATTCCAATGATCAGGATGGATATCGTTGTATCTTTTTTAGAAAGTTCTCCTGTGTTCATATTTATTTATTTTTCAATCGCGAAGCAGAATGCTGGTCGAGTAGTACAACACAATTGGGATGATTTTGTAAAATACTGGCAGGATAATGATTACTGATGTTTCCATTTAGACAATTGCTAACAGCAATAGCTTTTCGTTCATCGGGAACAGAACAGATAATCATTTCTGACTGCATGATCTGATGAATCGACATGCTGATGGCTTTGGTAGGAACATCCTCTAATGTTTCAAACCAACCTTCTCCCCATTGTTGTTTTCTACAAGCATCGTCTAGCTCTACAATGATATACGGATCAGTGGTTTCAAAATCTGCAGGAGGATCGTTGAAGGCCAGATGTCCATTTTCCCCGATCCCTACCATTGCAAGGTCAATTGGTACATCGCTTATCAACTTGTTGAGTCGCTTGCATTCATCTACAGGATTGTTTTCTCCGTTGATCAAATAATAATTTTTCAACCGAGAAACCTTTTCAATGAATCGCTCCATCAAATACTTCCGGAAACTTGCTTTGTGTGAAATTGGAATGCCGATGTATTCATCCAAATGAAACATAGTAACCTTTCCCCAATCAATAGATGAATCTTTTGTCAAAGCGTCCAATACTGGAAATTGACTTGTGCCCGTGGCGAGTATGATGTTGGCCGTTCCCTTCAATGCAATTGCCTGATGAATTTTTTCAATGGCTTGTTGACCAGCTGATTTTCCAAGTTGCGCTGCATCATCAAAAATCTCCACCTTCATAGTAAATCCTCTTTTTATATTTTTAGAAATATTTTTTTATCGTATAAAAATTTTAGGAAGACCCATTTGATTAAAACGCCTGTTATTGCCAGCGCTACAGCATTGAAAGGGTCACCGATAATATCGGCCAGCCATTGAAATACAGCCTTGTTGGCATAACTCCACTGAATAAACTTTCCTGACATGTAAATCAAAATTGAATTCATGCCGATTACTTTAAAAAAGAATGCCCATCGCTGAATACCCTTGACGTCTATGATATAATAGAACAATGCAAATAGCAGTAAGTTCCATCCAGTTGTATACAATACGAATGAACTCGACCACATGTTTTTATTGATAGGGAAATCCATGTTCCAAAGCAATGCCGCTCCAATTGAAAGTATACCTGCAATAAAAATGTTTTTGATTTTTACAGTGTCAGCTTCATTTGAATTTTTTAAATAGCTTCCTGTTAAAATACCAGCTAACCCTGTGGCAACGGCAGCGATATTATTAAAAAGCCCGACTGTATCATGAATGCCCCTCGATAGTTTTCCTGGTAGAACAGTTCTGTCGAAGTAGGACGCAAAATTTCCTGCTTCGGTTAAATCGCCCATCGGGAAACCCGGTGCAGAACTGAATTTCAGGATAATCCAGTATCCAATCAATAAACCTGCAAACCAAATTGCTTGGAATCGTTTACTTGCGTACATATATATACAACAGGAAAAAACATAGGCGATGCCAATTCTGCCCAATACACTCATTATTCTGAAATCCGATAAAGGTCTGATGGCTAGTCCGTTGTTGTAGATCATTCCAAGTATAAAAAGAATCAATCCTCTTTTCATGGTTTTCATCATCAAAGAATGTTTATCCATTCCTTTTGCAAGAGCAGCATCTATAGAGTAGGTAGCTGCAATTCCAGATACAAACATGAAAAGAGGAAATATCAAATCATACGCATGAAAGCCGTTCCATACTGGATGAGTGAATTGATTGGAAAGAGCGTTCCAAAAAGGGTGGTGTGTTCCCTCTGATAGGGTATGGAAAATTTCTTCCGCACCGATGATCCAAAACATATCAAATCCGCGGAGTGCATCCAGCGAATACAAACGCTTGTTCATCGTTTATATTTTAGGTTCCCAACCCTTCTCGTATTCTCTGCTCCATAGCTTCATCGCTTCCTTATCGTTCAAAATATGTCCGTTGGTTGGATCTACTTTCAATGCACGTCCTGTTCTTTGTGCAATGTTTCCCAATTGAACCAATAGCGTACTTTGATGCCCACTTAAAATATCAGAGTTCAGTTTTGCTCCTTTACGAATGGCATCAAAAAAGTTTTGAATGTGCAAAGCATCGAGCTCCATGCCTGGACCGGTACGATCCAATGCGTTGGCGGTGATGTCGTTCTTTACTTCTTTCACCAGCTTGCTTTTCAGATCAAAAATTTTATAGGCATTGCCACTTTCAATAAGTAGTGATCCTGTTTCTCCATAAAAGATAACACCTACACTGCTTCCTTCTGCATTCTTTCCGTTGCAGGATCTTCCTTCCCAACTGATCAATGTATTGTTGGCAAATTCAAGATCAATTACTTGTGTGTCGGGAGTTTCCCAATCATCTTGGAAGCGGTATCTTCCACCAGCGGAGGTAACGCGGGTAGGGTATTCAACGCCCAGGCCCCAACGTGCGAGATCCACCATATGTGTACCATTGTTCAACGCTTCACCTGTTCCCCAATGCCAGAACCAATGCCAGTTGTAGTGAATGAGATTGTCTTTGTATGCTTTTCTTGGTGCAGGTCCTTGCCACAAGTCGTAGTTCAACCATGAAGGAACATCTGCTGTTTTTCCGATTCCAATCGATTCGCGGTTATTGGTGTACCATGTTTTTGCATAATAAGGTCTTCCAATTGCACCTGCTTTCAATTCTCCAATAGCTGCCATCACATTAGGCCAAGATCTGCGCTGGTTACCCATTTGCAATAGCTTGTTGTGCTTTGCTGCTGCTTTCACCAACATCTCTCCTTCGTTCGGATTGTGACTGCAGGGTTTTTCCAGATAGACATGTTTACCTGCAGCTACGGCTAACATGCCTGCAGGTGCATGCCAATGGTCGGGTGCAGTAACAATCAGCAAATCAAGATTTTTATCTTCCAGTGCTTTTCTAAAATCACCTTGTGCGGTTGGTTTCTTTCCTTGTATTTTTTCTATAGCACTTACACACTTATCCATAGCGCGTACATCAACATCACATACGTACATCATCTCACATTCTTTTTGAGAAGCGAAATTGCTTCCTACAGAAAATCCTCTGCTGTTCACGCCCATAACGGCTGCATTGATTTTCTCGTTGGATCCCAATATCCGCTTGTATTGACTTGCAGAAAAGCCAGGTAAAATACCACCAAATGCAACAGCCATCGATGCTGCAGAGGTTTTTTGAATAAACTTTCTTCTTGAACTGCTCATACGGTTTAATTGATTGAATGAATAATGTGGGTTGCCTTTTTCTTATGTAGAGTAAAAATTTCTTGAAGTGAAATCTCTTTGCCACCTTTTCTTTTGCTTTCGTCTGCTGCTTCCATGAAGGTATAAATCTCGAGTGTTTCTTTGGGATCAATAGGCATAGTACCTGTTTTAAAAAATTCTATGATTTTATCCAGCAAGTTATCATACCCTTTATATGGTCCGAGTATCATAGGCCCTTTTTCTCCGTATACCGTTCCTCCGTATTCGTGTTTACCAGTTCTGGTACCGCGGAAGGTTCCTACTCTTCCATCGTTCCAAACACCTACTACTATTTCAGTTCCTTCTGTTTGTTTTCTTGTAACCTTTTCACACCCCATCCCCATTACAGTATACAATGTTTCCACTCCATGAATGCCGTACCAAAAAAGATCGGGATGCGTTTTTTCAAGTGTAGCAGGACTAAAACAATCAGCCCCAAGAATTTTCCCCATCTTACCAGAAGCCGCTTCCTGAGCGGATTCCATATACCTCAGCGAAGAACTGGAAAAGAAGGGAACATGGAGCGATGCAGAAATTTCATACAATGCAATGGCATCTGCCAACGTTCCTGCAACAGGTTTGTCAATGAAAAGAGGCTTACCTGCTTTTATCACTTCAATTCCTTGTTGTAAGTGAGGTCTGCCATCGTTGGTTTCTAAAAGAACGAAGTCAACTTTTGTAAGCAATGTTGCAATGGAGTCTACAATTTCAACTCCCATTTTTTTTACTTCGTCTGTATAGCCAGGAATTCTTTTGGTGGATGATTCGATGTCTGCACTGCCATTTGGATAAGCGGCCACTACACGAAAGCCTTTGTATTTTTCGGGAGAGTCGGCGGAATTGAGTGCTTTGGTAAATGCAATGCTATGAGATGTATCCAATCCAATAATGCCAATTCTTCCAGAAGAGGCAACTGCAGTTTTGAAGAGGGAGGGCTGGATAAAGGAAGACAATCCCCATCCCAAACCAGCTACACTTGTATGCAGCATAAACTGTCTGCGGCTGTATGGTTTCATTGGCAATCGTTTTGGCTAAAAGCGTATATCAATATACACCAGATTCAGCAGAAAATCAATTGGGGGGCACTGTTTATGAAAGAGAAATCGGCGGAGAAAAAAATATCTCTCGTTATTCGCCAAGAAGTTCTTTTACGTAATCGTTTTCGGGAGTATTTTTCACCTTATCGGGTTGATCAAATTGTATCAATGCTCCATTTTTGAGAATCATCAATCGATCTGCCCATGGCAAGATTTCGTCGGGATGATGGGAAACCATGATACAGCCGAGATTTTTTTCTGCAAAAATGGTATCTACTACTTGGTGTATGATTTTTTTATTGATGCCATCCAAATTTGAGAAAGGTTCATCCAGCAAAAGCAAGGAAGGATTACCTGTTAATGTTTTTGCCAGCGAGATTCGTTGACGCTCTCCTCCGGAAAGCTCGTTTGTCCTGCGTTTCATCAAATGATCGATTTTACAGAGTTCATAGAGGTGTCTTGAAGCATCGTCTTCTATTTTAGAAGACATTTCTAAAATCTCGTGTACATAGTAATTGTTCAGTAGTTCAAAGTGTTGTGATAAGTATCCAATTTGTGGATGACCGGGCAATAAAACTTCTTCCGGTCCTTTTACTTTTTTTTCTTGAAAGTGAATGCTTCCCATAGAGGGCTGAACCAATCCGGCAATCAATTTTAACAAAGTGGTTTTGCCGGAACCGGTTTCTCCCATCAATCCAATTTTCTCACCTTTCTCCATGGAAAAACTTATTTCCTGGAGGGTGGTACGCTCATTTTCTTTGCGAACAAGCCTATCAACTATCAGTTCAGCCATCTTTTGGATTTCGGTGAGCAAAGCTACTTCCATTCCCTCAGTTTATGATTGCTATTTCCTTTTCAATTATCATAATAAATAAGTAAATTGTTTCAATAATTTTTTGAAATGAAAAGAACATACTTATCTCTTGCATTTGCAGCATGGATGCTGCTTTTGACAGCCACTCCAGGGTTGTCTCAAAAGAAATACGACGAAAAACAACTTGCAGCAATGAAAGCGCAATTGGCCGAATCTGTTGGAAAGAAAGCGAAGGATATTCAAGTGATGGTAGATCAGATTTTTAGTTTCAGTGAATTGGGCTTTCAAGAATGGGAAACATCCAATTTCATCACATCTGTTCTAGAAAAAAATGGATTTACCGTTGAGAAAGGTATTTCCGGAGTACCCACTGCCTGGATGGCAAAATGGGGATCAGGTTCTCCTGTGATTGCATTGGGCAGTGATATAGATTGTATACCAAAGGCTTCACAAAAACCAGGAGTTGCTTACAAGGCACCGATTGTAGAAGGTGCACCCGGCCATGGCGAAGGACACAATTCGGGTCAAGCTGTTATTATTTATGCAGCGATTGCCATGAAGGAAATGATGCAAAAAGAAAAAATACCTGGAACAATTGTCATTTGGCCAGGTGTTGCAGAAGAATTAGTGGGAACAAAGGCTTGGTATATACGCGATGGGTATTTTAAAAATATCGATGCATGCATCTTCACGCATGTGAGTGGAGATTTCACCTGCGATTATGGAGACAATGGTGGCAATGGATTGGTGAGTGTACGGTATGATTTTGATGGAGATGCTGCTCATGCTGCAGGTGCTCCGTGGAGAGGGAAAAGTGCGCTCGACGGTGTTGAGTTGATGAACGTGGGATGGAACTATAAAAGAGAACATTTGAAACCAACCAATCGATCCCACTATGTGGTAGTTGATGGTGGTGATCAACCGAACGTGGTTCCTTCAAAAGCGAGTGTATGGTATTATTTCCGTGAAAGAACCTACGAAGACATCAAAGCAAACTACGATGCAGGTACAAAAATTGCAGAAGGCGCAGCAATGATGAGTGGTACAACGGTTTCCCATCAGATTCTTGGAACTGCATGGCCAGGTCATTTCAATAAACCTTTGGCAGAAGCGATGTATGCAAATATTAAAAAAGTTGGAATGCCTGTTTGGGATGATAAAGACCAGGCAATGGCCAGAGCAGTGCAAAAATTAGTGGAAGCACCAAAAAAAGATAACAGCGGAAAACCAATTGATGGATTGAGAAAAGAAGTAGATACCATCAAAGGATCCGTTCCTTTTTCATGGGGCGGAGGTTCAGACGATATTGCAGATATTTCTTGGAACCTTCCCACGATTGTATTACGCTTCCCAGCAAATATTCCTGGAACAAAAGGACATCATTGGGCAGATGCCATCGCAATGGCAACGCCTATTGCACACAAAGGATCTACTGCAGGTGCTAAAGCTACAGCAATGACATTGTTGGATTGTTTCACCAATGCTGCTTTGGTTACAGATGCAAAAAAATACTTCAAAGAAGTGCAAACAAAAGACACGCAGTACAAGCCTTTCATCACAGAGAAAGATCCTCCTGCCATTCATTTGAATCAAGGCATCATGAATCAGTACAAAGATCAATTGAAGAAATTCTATTACGATCCCACCAAATACGGAACTTATTTAGAACAATTGGGTATTGAATATCCTACCGTCAATAAATAAAATTAGTAAGAGCATCAATTTACCTACATGAACAATCGATTCAACCGAAGAAATTTTTTAAGCTCAACGGCACTTCTATCCGGCGCAGTTGCATTGCCTTCTTTTCAAGTGGAAGATGATCTTCCTGCATCGATCAATAAATTAAAACCCATGATCGATGGCATCGTTCCGATTTCTGTGCAAGAAAGAAAACAACGTATTGCCAAAGCACAAGAGTTAATGGCCAGAGAAAAGTTGGATGCAATATTCATGGAAGGAACTACCACATGTTTTTATTTCACCGGTATGCGTTGGGGGCAAAGTGAACGAACGTTTGGTGTAGTTATACCTGCAAAAGGCGAACTGGCCTATGTTTGTCCTAAGTTCGAAGACGATCGGGCGAAAGAGTTGATAAATACCACATTCGGATCAGAGCTCCGTTGCTGGGAAGAGCATGAAAGTCCATATCAATTGATTTTAAATATTGTCAAAGACAGAGGTGTTACACACAGACGAATTGGTATGGAAGAGCGTGTGCGATTTTTCATTGCAGACGGAGTGAAAAAAGTTGCTACTGGATTTGAAGTAGTGGATGCAACCCCTGTAACTGCTGGGTGCAGGATGTATAAAACCAACGCCGAGATTGCATTGATGCAAAAGGCAAACGACGTAACTATCGAAGCTTATAAAGCAGCATTTGCAACTATTGTTCCGGGGATGTCTCAAGCTACGTTCGCAGCAAATATTTCCAGCGCATTCAGAAAGCTGGGCTATACCGGAGGTGCCAGTGTACAGGTAGGAAAATATTCAGCACTTCCTCATGGAAGTATCACTCCTCAAACTATCAAGGAAGGCGATATAGTAATGGTGGACGGAGGTACCAGTTGCGAGGGATATGCATCAGATATTACAAGAACTATTATTGTGGGTAAACCTACTCAACGTCAAGTGGATATATGGAATCTGGAAAAGAAAGCACAAGACGCTGCATTCGCTGCCATGAAAATAGGAGCACCCTGTGAAGCAGTAGATGCTGCAGCACGAAAAGTGATTGAGGATGCAGGATTTGGAAAAAATTATGGCTTACCGGGATTGCCACATCGCACCGGACACGGAATTGGATTGGAAGGGCACGAGTGGACGAACTTTGTAAAAGGAAATACTACTAAAATAGCTCCCGGTATGTGTTTCAGCGACGAACCTACCATTTCTATACCCGGTGAATTTGGTATACGACTAGAGGACTGTGTGTATATTGGAAATGACGGTCCGCATTTCTTTACGAAGCAAAGTATTTCTATTGAACAACCTTTTGGATAAATCAATTCTATGATAAAAAAAATTCTCATCAGTCTCGTTGCCATTGTATTGATCATCGTTGGCTTGAGCTTCACAAATCGTTTTTCTCATTTAAAAAATTTCACTGTATGGGGTGCGCATACCATTCATGATTACAAAACACATCCAACACGTTTGGTAGAGAGCGGTGATCAACACCAACCTTGGGTTCTCGACTCTGGCTATAATTCTAAAGAAATTCCTGCCGATTTAATGACCATCATTGATTCGAATGATACCCATGCATTTCTTGTAATACAAGATGGAAAATTGATTTATGAAAATTATTGGGATGGATATGACACTACACGCTTGAGCGGATCTTTTTCTGCAGCTAAAAGCATCATTTCTCTTTTGATAGGTATTGCAGTGGACGAAGGAAAAATAAAATCACTCGAGGAACCCGTAGCAAACTATGTTCCTCATTTTAAAACAAATGGGTTAGAAAAAGTTCGTATCAAAGATTTGTTGACGATGAGTTCTGGTACCAACTACAATGAAGCGGATAAAGGGTATTTCAGTTTGAATGCATATGGTTATTATGGCGACGACGAAGAATACATGGTGGGCATGATGGCAAAAAAGGAAGAGCCAGGAGTCTATTGGCAGTATAGAAGTGGTGATACCCAAGTGCTTGGTTTGATTGTTGAAAAAGTTTTTAATACATCCATTTCTGATTTGGTTTCAGAGCGTTTCATGAAGCCCATGGGTGCTCAATCAGATGCACTTTGGCTATTGGACGGATCTAAGAAACACGAGAAAGCATTTTGTTGCTTCAATGCAGTAGCGAGAGATTATGCACGATTTGGACAATTGGTATTGAACAAAGGGAAATGGAAGGATAAGCAGATTGTATCTGAAAAATATATAGCAGAAGCAACAACACCTGCGTCTTATTTAAAAGATCGCTACGAAGATGATAAAGCAGTTGATTTTTATGGCTATCAATATTGGATGGTAGATCACAGCGGAGTGCATGCGATTGCACAAAATGGACTTTTTGGACAATATGTATATATCATTCCAGAAAAAAATGCAGTTGTTGTTCGCTTGGGAGAATCAAAAGTGACCAAGCCTATTCATCACCACCAGCCGGAAAACTTTACCTACATTGACGCTGCGCTCAGCGTATTAAAATAATAAATTCTACATAGATATTAAAAAGGTCGGATGTTGAATCCGACCTTTTTAATTTATTAAAGAATCACTGCATCTAATTGCTGTGATTTATACAATTGATTGTAGTCGAGAATTGATTTTTTGATTGATTCCAGATTTTTCTTCTGCGTATTCCATTCGGATTGTAAATCAGCCAAACGATTTTTTATTCCCTGTGTGATACGAGGATCTGGAGAATCTGCCAGCATTTTTATGTTGAAAAACTCAGAATTGATTTTACTTGGCCAGTTGATAACATCCTGTCCGTTTTGAATTCTGCTTTCTACAATAGTGGATTCCCATTTATCAATTGATTTCAACAAATTCTTTGCTTCGGTCAATACTTTTTCTGCATTGGTCTTTTCTTTTAGAATTTCTGTTTGATGCTGTAATTGTTTTTTAATCTTACGCACATCGTTTACAGTTGTATGGAGTTCAGTGATGGTGGCAACAATTGTTTTTAATACCGACTGTTGTTCGTTCCACTCCGCTTCGGATGCTTGAATGCTTGGATTGGGCAATAATGTAATTTCGGTTTCAGAAGTTCCATTCTTGGTTTCCAATTTGGCTTTGTATTTACCAGGCTTCACAGCATAACCATTGTAATTACCCCATACATACACTCCTTTTACATCCGGGGCAATTTGATCTACTCTGAAATCCCATAAGAACCTGTTATGTCCTTTTGCAACCGGAATTGTTGCCAGAGGAGTTGGGCCTCCAGGGTACTTGCTATACGATTCGTCTTTTTTGTTTGTATACGTTCTGATGATATTTCCATTGAGATCACTGATACTGAGTTTAACTGTTTCACTGTCCATGGCAGCAGGAAGAAAATAATCCAAGATCACTCCTTCCGGAGCATTTTGTCCTGCATTGTATTTTTCTTCTGGCAATCCATTTCCACCGCCAAATTTATAAGCAGCTTTTGGTGAGATCAATTTTACACTTGACGCATCTGCATATTGTTGGATAGCACTCAAGTCGTCTAGTATCCAAAAGGCACGACCGGCAGTAGCTGCAATCAAATCATTGTCGCGGATGATCAAATCAGTTACAGGCACCACTGGTAGATTTCGTTGAAAAGGCTCCCAACTTGAACCCGCATCTTTTGATAAATAAAATCCTCTTTCACTTCCTGCGTAAAGAATATTTTTATTTTTCTTGTCCTCGCGAATTACTTTGATGAAGTCATCTGCTTTTACACCATTGATGATTTTGGTCCAGGTTTTTCCATAATCAGTTGTCTTATAAGAGTAAGCACCGTAGTCATTGAACTTATACCTCGTTGCAGCTACATAGGCAGTTCCTTTATCAAACGACGATAATTCAATGCTGTTGATTTGTGATTCTGCTAAATCTGCAGGGGTCACATTCGTCCAGGTTTTTCCACCATCCAATGTAACCTGAACGTATCCACAATCGCTGCCCGTCCAGATCACTCCTTTCTCCAAGGGCGATTCAGCGATGTAGAACAACGTATTGTAGTTTTCTCCACCTGCACCCTCGTTGGTGAAAGGAATACCACCCGGACCTTGTTTCGATTTTTCGTTGCGGGTAAGATCTGGGCTGATGGCTTCCCAGTTCAAGCCTCCGTTGGTAGATTTCAATACAACATTTCCACCATGATAAATTGTTTTTGGATCGTGTGGAGAAACGATGATGGGGGCATTCCAATTGAAACGATATTTCATGTTGCGCGGTTCAATTGCAAGGTTCATCGTTGGGTATGCTTGAATATCTTTTGTTTCGTTTGTTTTTGTATTCAATACTTCGATATAACCCTGATAGCAGCCTGCATAGATAAGCGAGGGATCGTTGATGTCGAATGCAGGAAATGCAGATTCACAGCCTGGGCCAATACTCCAATCTCTCTCTGTTAATGCTGGTCCGTTGTTTCTGCTGGCTACAATTACAGAACTATTGTCTTGCTGGCCTGCATATAATTTATATGGAAATACATTGTCGGCATTTACGCGATAAAATTGAGCAGTGGGCTGATTCATGATGGATGACCATGAGCGCGCATTGTCATAACTGATTTCTGCACCACCATCATCTGCCAATGCAATATTTCCTGAATAAGTTGGGTTGATCCATAGATCGTGTGTATCTCCGTGTTGTACTTTAACAGGAGCAAATGTTTTTCCTCCATCGATTGATTTCATCATTGGAGCATTCAATACATATACTATATTTTCATTTTTAGGATCAGCGAATACTTCCATGTAATACCACGAACGTGAACAAATGTCCTGGTTATTAGAAAGCAAACTCCATGTTTTACCTGCATCGTCGGAACGGTATAAACCAGATTTTGCTTTATCTGTTTCCACAATAGCAAATACTCTATTTGAATTCGCTCTTGAAACGCTGATACCAACTTTACCCATCAACTTTGGCAAGCCTTCTGTTAATTTTGTCCATGTGGCTCCTTCGTCGGTAGATTTCCAAATAGCAGATCCTGGTCCCCCACTTGACACAGTCCATGGAAATCTTTTGTGTTCCCATGATGCAGCGTACAATATTCTCGGATTATTCATGTCCATCGAAAGTGAGGAGATGCCTGTACTATCATTGATGTATAAAACTTTTTTCCATGTAGTTCCTCCATCAATAGATTTAAAAACACCTCTATCATTGTTTGGCCCGTGCACTGTACCCTGTGCAGCAACAAATACTACATCCGGATTTTTTGGATGCACAACGATATCAGCGATGTGACGAGTTTTCTCCAACCCTATATTCTTCCATGTTTTTCCTGCATCAGTAGATTTATATACACCGTTGCCATAACTCGTCATCACCCCTCTTACTGCATGTTCGCCTGTTCCTACATAAATAACGTTCGGGTCTGCTTCAGAAACAGCAATCTCTCCAATGGTGCCCACAGTAAAGAATCCATCTGAAATATTTTTCCAGCTGATGCCACCATCGTCGGTTGTCCAGACACCACCACCGGTATATCCTACATAAAATTTTTGGTCATTGTTAACGACACCGCTCACGGCATTGGCTCTGCCGCCTCTGAATGGACCAACATTTCTCCATTTTAGGTTTTTGAAAATAGAGTCGGGACTTACCGATACAGCAACAGGAGCAACTTCTTTTTTCTTTTGAGCTTGAGCAAACAAAAAGAAAAAGGCGAGAAGGCTAAGGAGCAATTTTTTCATACTACTGATTTGAGTGATTACAAATTAAGGGTACTGAAGATAAAAAAAAATTGCTCCACTTTCGTGGAGCAATGATATAAGCTTGATAGGTAAATAGCTTATTTTTTAATTTCCCAACCTGGACGGTAGTTTCTGGTAACAAACTGGTTTGCTTCTTCGAAGTTGGTAATTCGCATATTGTTTCCATCCCACAATAGCTTTTTGCGGCCGTTGAATTCAAATCCATTTCTGCCAGCAGCATTCTTCACTTCTTTGCGCAACATATAACTTCTGATTGCAAGGTTGCCCATCAAAACTGTTTCTGTCAATGGACCAGAATAGTCAAACGATGAGGTCAATCCCTTGTGCTCTTTACTATTGAAGCCTGCTTTACATGCCTCTGTCCAAGAAACTTGGTGTCCGAATTCTGGAAGTCCTTTTGGTGCATTTGGATCGGGTGCTGGCATCGTGATGCGCTCACCGTTGTTCAAATAAATTTTAGGATTGTTTCCATACATACCAATTACCATCACACCTTTTGAACCGTGCAAATAAACTCCATTGTCTCCACCAGCATCCGGGCTCAACGGTTCATCGGCAGGAATTTGATCAGGATGGAATGGCTTCAAGCCTCCGTCCATCCATACCATTTTCAGCTGCGATTTATTTTTCTTGGTTTCAGGGAATTTAATTTCCACCAATGCGGATGGAGGGCATCCTTCTGGAATGTACTCAGGCGTCCAGTCTTTGATGAAAACCTGTCCCACACTGCATTCTACTTCAGTTGGGTATCCCAATCCTAAAATTCTGAAAGCAGAATCGATGGTATGACATCCGATATCACCCAAGGCTCCTGTACCAAAATTCCACCATCCTCTCCATTTGAATGGATGATACAACGGGTTGTAGTCTACATACTCAGCGGGGCCGAGCCAGGTGTTCCAATCTTCTGGCGACATAGATGCTGGAAGAGCCGGTTTGTCTTTTGGAACTGGAATTCCTTGAGGCCATACAGGACGGTTCGTCCATATTTCTACCTTGTGAACAGGTCCGATCAATCCCTTATTGAACCAATCGATAGCAACTTGTTGCTGAGGGTTGGAAGATCCCTGGTTACCCATTTGAGTAACAACTTTGTATTTTCTTGCTGCCTCTGTCATCATACGTGCTTCGGCAATATTATGTGTGAGAGGCTTCTGTACGTATACGTGCTTTCCCATTTGCATGCAGGCCATTGCAGCGAACGCATGGAAGTGATCGGGAGTAGAGATCGTTACAGCATCGATGTCTTTTCCAGACTCTTCGAGCATTTTTCTGAAATCCTTGTATCTCTTTGCATTAGGGAATTTCTCTACGGCAACTTTTGCTCTATCAAAGTCTACATCAGTGAGAGCAACTACATTATTAGCTCCGTTATTAAAGGCATTGATGATGTCTGATTGACCTTTACCACCGGCGCCGATGGCAGCAATGTTCAGCTTATCACTTGGGGCAACGTATCCTTTACCAAGCACATGGCGTGGAACGATAAAGAAGCCAGCTGCAGCAAGTGAACTTTCTTTGATGAAATTTCTTCGATTTTTTTGATTCGACATGGCAAGCTTTTTAAAATGAATGATGAATATCCAAGTTACAATTCGAGCGTAAGATTTATTACATTTAGAGTAATAATTTTTTTCTTATGCTCAAGAACTTCTCTCGTTGGATGACAATTTTCGCATTTCTGTGCGCATCCCATGTTTCAATCGCTCAAAATGTTCCTCAACAATTTCTATCCCATCTCAAGTGGAGAATGATTGGCCCGCACCGTGCAGGCCGTACCGTTGGTATATGCGGTGTTCCTTCTCAACCCAATGTTTTTTACATTGGTGTAAACAACGGAGGTGTCTGGAAAACAAACGATTATGGACATACATGGAAACCCATCTTTGATGATCAAAACACAGGGTCGGTGGGCGATGTCGTTGTCGCGCCTTCGAATCCCAACGTTATATATGTAGGAAGCGGAGAAGGAATTCAGCGACCGGATTTATCCGTCGGAAATGGAGTGTATAAATCTACCGATGCTGGACAAACTTGGGTCAATCTTGGCTTGCACGATGCACAACAAATTGGTGGCATTGCAGTTGATCCGCAAAATGAAAACAGATTATTTGTTGCGGCATTGGGACATCCATACGGACCAAACAAAGAAAGAGGTGTGTACAGGAGTTTGGATGGCGGAAAAACATTTCAGCAAGTATTGTATTTCAATGAAAACACAGGTGCTGTGCAGGTTGCCATCGATCCAAACAATTCAAACATCATCATCGCAGATATATGGGCAGCTCGTCAAGGTCCATGGGAAAATGGTGCATGGAATGGAAAAGAAAGCGGCTTGTTTAAATCAGAGGATGGCGGCACTACATGGAAAAAACTTACCAAAGGGTTGCCAACAGCAACCGAAGACGGGTTGGGAAGAATTGGTTTTACAATTGCTCCAAGCGATTCAAAACGAATGTATGCAACCGTAGATGCAGAAAAGAAAGGTGGAATTTACAGAAGTGATGACGGTGGTGAATCTTGGTACATGCTTACCGAAGATGGAAGATTGTGGGGAAGAGGATCTGACTTTGCGGAAGTAAAAGTAGATCCTAAAAATGCCGATATCGTTTACTCTGCCAATGTTGTAACCTGGAAATCTACCGATGGCGGTAAAACCTGGACAGGTATCAAAGGAGCACCAGGGGGCGACGACTATCACAGGATATGGATCAATCCTACTAATCCAAACATCATCGCCATGGGCTTGGATCAAGGAGGAACTATTACAGTTAACGGCGGAGAAACGTGGTCTTCTTGGTACAACCAAGCTACTGCTCAGTTCTATCATGTGAGTACCGATAATGCTTTCCCTTATAATGTATATGGCGGACAACAAGAGAGTGGTTCAGTGGGTATTGCCTCCAGATCAAACGATGGCAACATCAGTTTTCGCGAATGGCATCCTGTTGGTGTTGAGGAGTATGGATACATTGCTGCAGATCCACTGGATCCTAACATTATTTATGGTGGAAAAATTACAAAGTACGATAAGAGAAATGGTCAGGTGCAAAATATTTCACCCGTACCGGTGCGTGATGGAAAAGTTAGATTCATTCGAACTGCCCCAGTTTTGTTTTCTCCTGTTGATCCTAAAACATTTTATTTCGCAGGAAATATTATTTTTAAAACGACCGATGGTGGAAACAGTTGGACAACCATCAGTCCTGATTTAACAAGACCATCGTACGATATTCCATCCAGTGTTGGAGTATTTACAGAGGAAGGAATGAAAACCATGCCAAGAAGAGGAGTGGTGTATGCATTGGCGCCATCCAATAAAAACATCAATACAATTTGGGCTGGCACAGACGATGGCCTGGTGCACATTACACGCGATGGCGGATTGCATTGGAAAGATATCACTCCTGCAGGTGTTACTTCTTGGAGTAAAGTTTCACAAATTGATGCAAGTCATTTTGACGACAATACTGCGTATGTGGCTGTAAATAGAATTCGTTGCGATGATATGAAACCACATATTTATGTTACACACGACGGTGGTGCAAGCTGGAAAGAAATTGTCAATGGGTTGCCAACTGAGCCGATCAATACAGTTCGTGAAGATCCAATACGAAAAGGGTTGCTCTATGCAGGTTCTGAAAATGCAGTCTATATTTCTTTTGATGACGGCGGGCATTGGCAATCGTTGAGACAAAATATGCCGAGCACCTCTATCAGAGATTTAGTTGTGAAAGACGATGATTTAGTGATTGGAACGCATGGAAGAAGTTTTTGGATCATGGATAATATCAGTGCACTTCGACAGTTGAATATTTCTAGCAACACGGGTACTATTTTATTCAAACCACAAAAAGCTGTGCGTGTAAGATGGAATATGAATACAGATACTCCCTTACCTCCGGAAGAGCCAGCTGGGCAAAATCCTCCGGATGGGGCAATGATCGAATTTTATTTACCTCAACCGGCAACTTCTGTTGAATTGGAAATTCTCGATCAAAAAGGAGCTGTCATTCGAAAGTACAGTAACAGCGATACGTTGTATAAAGTTCCAGCAGTCAATATCCCATTGTACTGGATCAGGCCACAGCAGCAGATTTCAACCAGTGCTGGTATGCAACGATTCCTGTGGGATTTGCATTATCAACCGTTGAACGAAGCACCCAGTTATGCAATTGCTGCTGTTAAAAATAATACAGCTCCTGATCCAACATCTCCTTGGGTGATGCCAGGTGTATATACCGTGCGTTTGAAAGTAAATGGGCAATTGCAAGAACAGAAGATTACAGTGGTAATGGACCCTCGTGTAAAAACATCTGTCAAAGATTTACAACGGCAGCACGATCTAGCTATGATATGTTATGAAGGCAAAAAGAAAACAGAACATACAAATGCTTCGTTGTACAGAAAGTTCAACACTTTGTTTGAGATTTTAAGTACTACTGATTTGGCACCCACTATTCAAACCGAAAAAGCCGTTTTGGCCGCACAGCAAGAGCTAAGTAAACATTAATTATTCGTCAATTTTCTAGTATGAAAAATATTCTTTTCTCTTTGCTATTGGTTGGATGTATGCAGCTCAATGCACAGGTTCCTGTTAATCCAGATCTTCTGAAAGGGTCCTGGCGAGCAAGTTGGATTACCTGTCCTAATGTAGCACAAAGAGATTACGGTGTTTATCATTTTAGAAAATCATTTACGATTGATGATATCAAAGAAAAGTTTATTGTTCATCTAAGTGCAGACAATCGGTATCGTTTGTTTGTAAACGGAGTGGCTGTTTGCAGCGGACCTGCAAGGGGGGATTTATATAATTGGTATTTTGAATCAGTCGATATTGCCCCTTATTTACGCAAAGGGAAAAACACCATCGCAGCATTGGTTTGGAATATGGGAGTGCATGCACCTGTAGCTCAAATCTCTAATCAAACAGCATTTGTGCTGCAGGGTGATACGGATGCAGAGAAAGTAGTCAATTCAAATGCTACTTGGAAGGTGATAAAAGATTCATCCTATGTTCCATGTTCATTGGATAATGGGGCAAGAGTAAAATCGTATATGGTTGTTGGACCCGGGGATCAGGTAGATGCAAAAAATTATCCTTGGGGCTGGGAACAACTGGACTATGATGATGCAAAATGGCTAAATGCTTCGAGCATCACCAATCCTGTCAATGTTGGATACGGATCAGATAATCTATGGAGCTTGAAGCAACGAAATATTCCGTTGATGTTTGAGAAAATGCAACGTATTCAAACTGTTCGAAGAAGCGAGGGGATGGAAGTAGGCAGTACTTTTTTATCTGGCAGTAAATCGTTGGTTGTTCCTGCAAATAAGACAGTTTCAATTTTATTGGATCAATCTTTCAATACAGTTGCCTATCCGCAGCTGATTACTTCTAAAGGAAGGGGAGCGAGTATCAAACTGAGTTATACCGAAGCTTTGTTGGCAGATCCGAATTCGGAGAAGTACAAAGATGTTAGTATCAATGGAGCTACTCGAAGAAAGGATTTTCAAAAAGGGAATCGAAATGATATTCATAGTAAGTTGGTAATTGGCAACTACGATATTTTTATTGCCGACGGTGGAGTGCAAAGAGTTTTCAGGCCACTGTGGGTGAGAACCTATCGCTATATACAATTAGATATCACTACAAAAGACGAGCCACTTGAAATAAATGATCTCTATGGGATGGCAACAGGTTATCCATTTGAAGTGAAAGCTTCGTTCAAGTCGAATGATTCATCCTTGCAACAAATTTGGGACATTGGATGGCGAACAGCACAGCTCTGTGCAGGGGAAACCTATTTTGATTGTCCGTATTACGAGCAATTGCAATACGAAGGGGATACCCGTATTCAATCGTTGATTTCATTGTATGTAACAGGAGACGATCGTTTGATGCGTAAGGCCATTTTAGATTTTTACCATTCGAGGGTGCCAGAGGGGTTAACACAAGGAAGATATCCCAGCAGCCGCTTGCAGGTAATTCCGCCTTTCTCCTTGTATTGGGTAAGTATGTTGCACGATTATTGGATGCATCGAAAAGATGCAGCATTTGTGGAGCAGTTCCTGGTTCCTATTATGGGAGTATTGGATTGGTACGAAAGAAAAATTGATCAGCAGAAAAATATGTTGGGTCCGATGAAGTGGTGGAATTTTGTGGATTGGAATCAAAAATTTCCTGGAGGCACTCCTGATGGTGCAAACGAAGGCAACTCCTCCGTGATTACATTTCAGTATGTGTATACATTGAAACAAGCTGCAGAGCTGTTCAATTATTTTGGTAAACCAAACGATGCAGCTCATTATAAAAATCTTGCAGATCGATTGGGCAAAGGTGCATTTACTGCTTGTTACGATAGCAAGAAAGGTGTGATGGCCAATACACCATTTAAAAACACTTTCAGTCAGCATGCAAGTATTATGGGCATTCTATCAGGCAGTGTTCCAAAAGAGCTGCAGCAAAAAATGATCATGAATACCTTAACGGATACCAGTATCAGTCAGGCTACTTTTTATTACAGATTTTATTTGAACCGCGCATTGAAGTATACTGGCAATGCAGACAGGTATTACAAGGAATTAAAACCATGGCGAGATATGATCGATTTAGGGTTGACCACCTTTGCAGAAGAGCCCGATCCTACACGATCTGATTGTCATGCATGGAGTTCGAGCCCTAATTATGATTTCTTTGCAACCATTTGTGGCATTACTCCATCCAAACCAGGTTTTTCGGCTGTTAGAATTGCTCCTGCTCTTGGAGAGTTGAACCATGTTGTTGGTGAAATGCCCCATCCAAATGGAATCATCAAAGTTGAAATACAAAAGGATGGATCTTCTGGAGTGCTGGCAACTATTGAGTTGCCTTCCAATGTACCGGGAGTATTTTCCTGGAAAGGCAAGGAAGTATCCCTTCATTCAGGAATACAAAAAATCAAACTCTAGTTAGATTCGTTTGGCAAACTTTTGTGCTTTCAACGACAGTTCAGTAGCCAGGAAGCAATGTGCTTGAGGCATAGCAGTTTCTGTTCTGTTTACTACATCGTCTACAAATTGCTTTCCAAAATTGAGTGCAACATCTTTACAGTTGATGTAATTGGTTTCTTTGTTGTTGGCATAATACAAATGATTGCCACTGTCGTAACGTGCGATGTCAATATTTTTTCTGATCTCAATAAATCCCTCTGTTCCTAAAATGGTCAATCTTCCATCTCCCCAGGTTTTTAAACCGTTGGGAGTGAACCAATCGACTCTGATGTAACCTTGTCCACCATTGCCTTTCAGCATAACATCTCCAAAATCTTCGAATCCAGGTTTATCGGGATGGTTTACGTTGCCGATTTGAGAGGCTACTACTTCTGCACTTGTAGAGTTTGTGAAAAATAAAAATTGATCAAACTGGTGAGAAGCGATATCTGTGATGATGCCTCCAAATTTCTTTTTGTCCCAAAACCAATCGGGTCTGGAGGAAGGATTTATGCGGTGCGGACCGAGGCCAATGGTTTGAATTACTTTTCCTATCAATCCCTCTTTGATCAATTCTCCTGCTTTTACAGTAGCCTTGTTTTCAAAACGCTCACTGAACATGATGGAGTAAATACGCTTGGTTTCTTTCTGTACTTTTTTTACTTCTGCCAATTGCTCCAACGTGGTGATGCCTGGTTTATCTACTAGATAATCTTTGCCGTGCTTCATTACTTCAATACCAAGTGGACCTCTTTCAACCGGAATACCGGAGCTGAGAATCAATTGGATGGAATTGTCTTCCAAAATTTCTTTTTCACTGGAAGCAACTTTTACTTGAGGGAAGGCTTTCGTATAGGCCGCTATCAACTCTGGCTCTTTTGCATATACTGCCACCAGCTCACCCCCTCCATTGATCACAGAACTGGTCATGCCATAAATATGATTATGGTTGATATTGATTACAGAGAAACGAATTCTTTTTTCTACCGGTTGAATGATTTTATTCTCTTGGGTAAAAGACGATAACAACGGGAGTCCGCTTGCTGCGACAGTTGATTTAAGAAATGTTCTGCGTGGAAACATATGCGATGAATTTATATAAGCGTTAATAACTTTTCGAATGTACAGATTCCATTTGCATCCGGGCGCAATTTTACGAAATCGATTTACTTCAAGAGGTAGTCGATGACCAATACTCCGATCAATCCCATGAATGAAACGATCGTTTCCATGATGGTCCAGGATTTCAATGTTTGTTTGATGCTCAAATTGAAATATTCTTTGAACAACCAAAATCCGCTGTCGTTGACATGCGATAACATGAGGCTTCCAGAGCCTACGGCCAATACCATCAAGCTTGGATCGGTATGTGTGGCTATCACAACGGGGGCAATGATGCCTGCAGTTGTTAAACCCGCTACAGTAGCTGAACCCATCGCAACCCGGATGATGGCACTGATCAACCAGCCGAGTAACAATGGGGGTAGCTGCAATTGATTGAATGCATCCGCTAGCTGCGCACTTACCCCGCTGTCTACATACACTTGTTTAAGTGCACCAGCTCCTGATACAATCAAAATGATCATCAATACATCTTTGATCGAATCAGCATAGGTATGCATGATTGCAGCAAGTGATTTACCCCGGGTAATACCTAAAGCGATCGTAGCGTATACCATAGAAATAAACATCAACATGCTCGGATCAGATATAAATTGAATGAGGGGGATGTTGTTGGAGGGGGTATTCAAATGGAAGTAAGTAGATACCAGTAAAATAAAAACAGGCAGCAGGCAGGTAATGATGCTATTTAAGAAGCTCGGTAGGGAGGAGACTTCTATATCTTTTGGTTTAAATGTTTGCAAGGGTTCCACATCCATTTTTTTTAGTGTCGTTGCAAAGAGAGGTCCTGCGACAATAATGGTAGGAATAGCAATGCAGATGCCGTATAACAATGTCTTACCCATATCTGCATGCAATTGATTGACCAATGCTGCAGGCGACGGGTGTGGGGGCAACAAACCATGTGTTACGGAAAGAGCTGCCAGCATTGGAATTCCGACATAAACAGCGGGAAGTTTTAGTCTGTATACGATTGAAAAAATCAAGGGTACCAATAAAACAAAACCAACATTATAGAAAAGTGGAATTCCTACAATAAATCCTGTTAATACCAACGCCCATGTGATTCGTTTTTCTCCGAAGGTTTTCAACAATACGTCGCTGATTTTCTGGGCGGCTCCTGATTCGGCAACGAGTTTCCCGATCATGGCTCCGAAGAGAATAACCATCAGCAAAGATCCAAGGGTATCACCCACTCCTTTTTGAATAGAGCCAGGTATCTTTTCAAGGGGCATCCCCAACATGAGCCCGCCTGCAAGTGAAACAATGATAAAAGCAATGAACGTATTGCATTTTAGCCAGGAAATCAGCAATATGAGCAACAAGATGCAAACGGCGATCGTTAAGAAAAGCATTGCGTGAATTTATTGGGTCAATTCTTTTGTTAATTTAAAACTTTAAGTAATTTAAACATTCTAATTAATATAGTTTGATCATTTAAAAACATTCATCATGAAAAATAGAAGATCGTTCCTTCAACTTTCAGCACTGGGAATGGCTGGAGCAATTGCCAAACCATCTTTCGCAATAGAGCAGATGGAAAAATCAATTGAATTTCCAATTGGATTTGCAGGGTATTCGTTTGCAAAGTTTGATATCGATAAAATGATATCCATGTTGCAAAAATTGAATGTGAAAAATCTCTCTCTGAAAGAAATTCATTTGCCACTCAATAGTACCAAGGAAGCTATTGAAGTTGCCAAGAAAAAATTTGCAGACGGGGGTATCAATGTTTACACAGTTGGTGTTGTATACATGCGCTCGAAAGAGGCCGTAGACCAGGCCTTCGAATATGCAAAGAACGTAGGGGTAGAGATGATTGTGGGGGTTCCTAACCAGGATTTACTTTCTTACGCGGAGGCAAAAGTGAAAGAGACCAATATTCGTTTGGCTATTCATAATCATGGTCCGGAAGATAAATTGTATCCTTCGCCAAAAGATATATACGATCGAATCAAGAATTTTGACAGTCGAGTGGGACTTTGTATTGATATTGGTCATACACTTCGTGCAGGGGTTTTACCTGAAAAAGCTGTGAAGGATTACCGCGATCGTTTGTTTGATTTACATGTGAAGGATGTAACTGCCATGGCCAAAGATGCCAAGGTGATTGAAATTGGAAGAGGGGCTATCAACTATCCTGCTTTTATTGAAGCACTCGAAAAAATAAATTACAAAGGCATGTGCAGTATTGAATACGAAAAAGACATGTCTGACCCATTGGTTGGTATGGCAGAATCCGTAGGATTTGTGAAAGGCATTATTCGAGGATAAACCCCTTGTGTGAAACTCAATAGCTGTAAGGTTTTGGTTGACTATGGTATTGCCACGCTGGTGGAAGATGCCACTGGTATGAAAGGTTTATTATCTAATAGTAAAGTGGAGGCTGGTCAAGTCGTGACTCCTTTTTATGCAAGAGAGACGTTGAAGGAACCCAATTACTTAACCTTGCAGATCAATGATCAGGAACATATTTTGTTGGGTCCTGAGTTTATTCAATATACCAATCACAGTTGCGATCCAAATGTTTTTTTTGATACCACCGAAATGAAACTAGTGGCCTTGAGAGATATTCAGGTTAACGAGGAGCTTACTTTTTTTTATCCCTCTACAGAATGGAAGATGGATCAAGCCTTTGAGTGTTTATGTGGGTCTGAAAAATGTATCAAAAAAATTCAAGGCGCTTTTTCACTCACTGCTCAACAACAACAGTCCTACAAGCTCAATCAATTTATACTGAATAAAATTCAGGAAGGTGCACATTAAATCGCTTGCTTTGAAAAAAATATTCCTCAATCTGTTTTGTTTTTGTATCGTTCTTTCATCTGCTGCACAACATAAAGATCACAAGCTGGAAAAGAAAATTGCAGACCAGATAAAGGGCTTCAATGGTCAAATGGGCGTATATGTCAAGAGCTTAAAAACCGGTAAGACGATTTCCATCAATGGAGATACTGTTTTTCCTACTGCAAGTATTGTGAAGGTTCCGATTCTCATTGGCATCATGAACCGAATCCATAACAACGAACTTAGTTACCATCAAAAACTTATTTGGTACGATACCTTGAACTATGATCCTGGAGAAGATATTGTTGCATATTTAAAACCTCAAACAGCAATCGAGTTAAGTAAGGTGATGATGTTGATGATGACCATCTCTGATAATACAGGTAGTTTATGGTTGCAAAGTATTGCCGGCACGGGTACACGAATCAATCGCTTACTGGATAGCATGGGCTATACTGCAACCCGCGTTAATAGCCGAACTCCAGGAAGAGAGCAAAGCAGATCCGAATTCGGTTGGGGGCAAACAACTCCGAATGAAATGGGAAAAATTTTTGAAGACATCGTGAACGGTAAAATAATCAACAAAGAATCTTGCGATAGAATGTTGCGTATAATGGGTAGGCAGTATTGGGACGAAGAAGCATTGTCATCTATACCTCCAACTGTTTTTGTCGCTTCAAAGAATGGTGCAGTCAATGCCAGTCGTAGCGAAGTACTCTTTGTAAATGCAAAGCATCCTTATATACTCAGTGTCTTCACAAAAAATAATAAAGATACTAGCTGGGAGTCTTCTAATGAAGCATGGGAGCTCACCAGAAAATTATCTAAATTGGTTTGGAATTATTTCAATGAATAAATTTTTGCAATGAAACAATTGATTGTTTTTTTCTCTGTACTTGTTTTTTTCTCCTGCAATTCTTCAAACAGGGCAGACAAGGTATATGTGAATGGTAATTTTTGGACTGGGGACAGCGCCAATCCAACGGCAACAGTTCTTGCCATCAAGGGAGATAAAATTATCTATGTGGGAAATGACGCCTCACAAGTAAATGCTACAGAGCAAATTGATCTCAACGGTAATATGGTGGTGCCAGGATTTACCGACAACCATACACATTTTCTTTCTGCTGGATACGGATTATCCAGTGTTAAGCTAAAAGATGCCATGACCAAGGCAGCTTTTATTCAGCGCATCAGTGATTTTTGTAAAACCCATCCCGGAAATGCATGGATTCGGGAAGGAAATTGGGATAATGAAAATTGGGGAGGCGAATTACCAAGTAAAGAGTGGATCGACTCTGTATCAGGTGATCATCCCATTTTTATTTCACGTTATGATGGGCATATGGCTTTTGCAAATTCAAAAGCAATGCAACTTGCTGGGGTAAATGCATCAACTGTATCGCCAGCAGGAGGTGTTGTCGTTAAAAATACAAAAGGAGAATTGACGGGTTGTTTCAAAGACAAAGCAATGTCGTTGATTGAAAAGGCAATACCCGATCCAACAGAGGCAGAGTTGGAAGAGTATTACAAAGCAGCCGCTAACTATGCATTGGAGCGAGGAGTGACGCATGTAAATGACATGGGATCTTATGGTGGGTGGATGGATTTAAGCACTTACAGACGCGTAGCTCAAAAAAATAATTCACTCATTAGAATGTATTCATTCGTGCCATTGGCTACTTGGAGCAGACTCGATTCTTTTGTACAAAAAAATGGAAGAGGAGATGATTTATTGAAATGGGGTGGATTGAAAGGGTATGTGGATGGGTCGTTGGGGTCAACTACTGCATGGTTTCATCAACCGTATTTGGACGATCCGAAGTCGACCGGGCTTACCATCACTGATACAATTGATTTACGAAATTGGGTGATTGGAGCAGACAAAGCAGGCCTGCATGTTGCGGTACATGCAATTGGCGACCGTGCAAACGACTTTATTTTGTCTGTATATCAGGAGGCAGAAAAAATAAATGGATCGCGTGATAGAAGATTCAGGGTTGAACATGCTCAGCACGTGCGGTTGGAGGCCATCGATCATTTTGCAAACCAACAAGTGATTGCCTCTATGCATCCATTTCATTTGGTAGACGATGGTATTTGGGCATACAAGCGACTCGATACAAACAGATTAAAAGGGACTTATGCAATAAAGACCATGATGGATAAAGGGGTGACTGTTACGTTTGGATCTGATTGGCCTGTGGCTCCTGTTGATGCATTATATGGATTGTATGCAGCCGTAACGAGAAGAACAGGCGACAATAAAAATCCAAATGGATGGTATCCTGATCAAAAAATTTCTATTGATCAAGCCCTGCGTGCATATACCCAAAATAATGCGCGCGCCTCTTTCATGGAGGGGAAAATAGGAGTATTGAAAAAAGGGTACTACGCCGACTTTGCAGTACTTGATCAGGATATTAAGAAGATTGATCCGATCACACTCAAAGAAGTGAAGGTGTTAAGAACAGTTTTGAACGGGAAAGAAGTATTTGTAAGAAAGTAGTCGTTTTTTATTCCTGCAAAATACGTTCTGCTTCTTTGATCATATCTTTTCTGATCATGTATTCGAAATACCTTTTATCGCTTTCGCTTCTGATGCTTTGTACTAGTGGCTCGTCCCAATCAGAAATCAATTTGAATTTTTCGTTGACAGCATTGAAGACTTCGCTTCTCACCTTTTTTTGAAGTCCAATGTTTTTATCCTTTACACCCAATACATAATTGATTTCATTGATGGTAGCCGTATGATTTGATTTTGACTTATCGAGTAACATTTGAATAAGTCCTTTCTCAATATCCGAAAATTCGAATTTGAAATTTTTAGGTTCAATTGTTTTTGAACGATCAATTTTTTTTCTTCGAATAATGATTACATATATACCAGAGAATAACAATAGGATCAAGAATGCAAGTCCTCCTATCCACGCCCAGGTGTAATCAACAATTTTAGTATAAATAGGTTGGCCAGTAAATTTAAATGAATCCAGGTCTAATTTCACCGAATCCATTTTACCAGTTTGAAAAGAGCTTGAGTACAATGTTTTCCCTAAATGGTACATAGAGTTATTGTCTGAAATACGCATGAAGGTTTGCGCAAATACGTTGTCGTCTGATTTTAATATCCGGTTATTTTCAAAATCAAATAAATACAGTTGTTCAAACGATAGCACCAATAAACCTTTGTACGTACTCAGATACAGTGTTGCTTCTCCAATAAGTTTCAATGTTTCCTTGGATGTATTCCCAAGCACTTCCCATTCGTTGCTTTTTAAATTTAATTTATACGACAACGGGGTAATTTGCCCAAACATGTATTCAATGTTTTTTAGAGAGGCATTGATATCCGCTCGATAAGGGATGTACAGTTCCTCCGTTTTAAAATTGAACCAGGGGTTATTTATTTTGAAGAGCTGCGGGGGGATTTCCTCGTTTGTTTTTATGATGCTCCATTCTTTGCTTCTAGCATCATATTTCCTTATCATGCCATTGTTCTTCCAAAAACCATATCCGCCATAATTATAAATTCCATCTCCACTGACAAAATTGAAGGATCGGATGCAGTAATTGAAGTTTACTGTTTTATCGATGCGCTTGAAAGTAGCCAGGCTATCGGTAAGGTCAGTAAGTTGAAAAATGAATCCAGTTGCATCGAAACGTATAAATATATCATCACCGTATTTTAATACGAACTGTTCTTTTTCTGGATAGGGCGCAATTGGGATATCTAAAAAGATGTTTGATACATGAGACAAAACAGGGTATACATATTCCTTTGTATTAACCAATTGCTTAAATAAACCGACTTTCTTGGTATATACAACCGAGTCTGATACCTGGGAAAAGGTTATTTCCGAAAGGGTAAATAATAAAATTAATAGGGTAAAGAGTTTTTTCATATTATATTGAATATCAATACTTTAAAAGGAAATTTCCTTTTATTGCTCGTAGTAACTTTACAAAAATATAGGAAATAACCTAGAACTTATCCAGTTCCCTAACCTAACTAGTTACATGTGGGGCCAATAACCCTCAACTTCGGTTTTCAAATTAGCTAAAAATCATTCAAACCATATTTGAGGCTAATTTATGTCATGCACCAATTTTACCCGCGTCTTTACGCGGGTTTTTTATGGGCGGTTTGGAACTATGGATGTTCCATAGATAACTTTACACCCTTAAACCTGTTTCTATGTGTAAAGCCAAATCGCTTGTTATTTTTATTCTCTCCGTTTCTGTTAGTTTTCACCTATTTGCCCAAATTGACCCAACTGCAGCTTTGCCGATGGACCCCAAACTGGTAAAAGGGAAGTTAGCCAATGGTCTTACGTATTATATCAGGGAAAATAGAAAGCCGGAGAAAAAAGTTGAGTTGAGATTGGTGGTAAAGGTTGGCTCCATTGTAGAAGACGATGATCAGCAAGGGCTTGCTCATATGGCCGAACACATGGCCTTTAATGGTACAAAGAGTTTTAAAAAGAACGACATCGTTTCCTACTTGCAATCTATCGGCGTTGAATTCGGAAACGATTTGAATGCATACACCTCGTTCGACGAAACTGTGTATATTCTTCCTATCCCAACGGATCAGCCGTCCAACCTAGAAAAGGGTTTTCAAATTTTAGAAGACTGGGCGCATCAAGTAACGTATTTTGATGAAGACATCAACAGCGAGAGAGCCATTATCCTAGAAGAAAGCCGATTAGGAAAAAGTGGAGAGGAGAGAATGTTCAAAAAGATTTATCCTGAATTGTTCAAAGGCTCACAGTACGCAAATAGATTACCGATCGGTATTGATAGCATCATCAAAACATTCAATCCCGATGCTATTAGAAGATTTTATAAGGATTGGTATCGACCAAATCTCATGGCGGTGATTGTTACCGGGGATATTAAAAAGGAAGAAGCGCTTAATTATATCACCAAGCATTTTGGATCCATTCAATCTTCCAATAACCGCGAAAGAAAATATTTTGAAGTACCTCCTTATTCTGCATCAAAGGCCATGGTCGTAACCGACAAAGAGGCTACTGGATTTGAATTTGGTGTTATTTATCCTGCATTCAAATACCATCGTCCTACCAATGTAAAAGAGTACAAAGAGGAAATCGTTCAACAGCTTTATACTACTATGCTTACCAATCGTTTGCAAGAATTGGTCAGAAAAGAAAATCCGCCTTTCGTGTTTGCGTATGCCGGATTTGATGGGTATGGGAAAAATTATAAGTCTTTCATGGTGCAAGGTGGTACAGGTACACAAGATGTTCAAAAAGGAATTGATGCTGCTTTAATCGAAGTAGAAAGGGTAAAGCGATTTGGATTTACAGCTGCCGAGTTGGAAAGAGCAAAGAAAAACATGCTCAGTAATTACGAAAAAAGTTGGAACAACAGAGACAAGACCGAATCTGAAAATTATGCAAGCGAATACATCGCCAACTTTACAGATGGTGAGCCAGTAACGGGTATTGATTATGAGTTTGATCTAATTAAAAAAATGCTTCCCGGTGTACAATTGTCGGAGGTGAATGCAATCACCGATATTTTCAAGAACGAAAAAAATCGTTTCAGCTTTGTAATGGGTCCTGATGCTTCTACTGGCAACAAGCTTCCTTCCAGTGATGATATTGTAGCCTTGCTTGATGCAAGAACCAATGACCAAACGATTAAACCATACGAAGAGAAATTAGTTTCCAGCTCATTATTGAGCACTGCTCCCACAGCAGGTAAGATTATTAGTACAACCAAAAATGCATTATTAGGAACAACCGAGCTTACTTTATCGAATGGAGTGAAAGTTACTTTGAAGCATACCGATTTCAAAGACGACCAAATACTATTGTCTGCTTCTCGGTACGGCGGTACTTCTAATTATGCTTTGAGTGATAAGTACAGCGCAGAGAATGCAGTTGCTATTGTCAGCAACATGGGTGTAGGTGATTTTAGTCCGGTTGATTTAAACAAAGCATTGGCAGGTAAAGTTGCTTCTGTCAGATCTTCTATAACTCCCTACAGTGCTGGGTTTTCTGGAAGTTCGAGTAATAAGGACGTGGAAACCATGTTCCAGTTATTGTATCTAAACGTTGTTTCCCCTAGAAAAGACAGTGCACTCTTCAATTCGTTTTTACAAAGGGGGAAGGCGCAGGTATCCATGTTGAAATCCAATCCACAAATAGCGTTCATCGATACATTGTATAAAGTATTGTACAATGGGAATCCGCTTGCTCCAACGGCAGTACCCAAGTTGGAACATTTTGAAAAAATAAATTTAGAAAGAGTTGTATCGATTTACAAGGAACGATTGGGAGATGTTGGCGGTATGAATTTTAGCATAGTAGGAAGTTTTGATGAAAAGACGATTAACTCTTTCATAGAAAAATATATTGCTTCTCTTCCTGCAAAGGGTAAGTCTCAATTCGTAGATAATAAAGTGAATGAATTTACAGGTGTCAACAACTTTGAATTTAAAAAAGGGAAGGAAGAAAAGAGTTTGATTGTTGGAATTTTACACGGAGATCTACCCTATTCTGAAACCAATGCATTGAAACTACTAGGACTCAGTGATGCGTTGAATATCATCATCATAGAAGAAATGCGCGAAAAAATTCAAGGTATCTATGGCGGAGGAACCAATGCATCATTGGAAAAAATTCCAACAGGTAAGTATCAATTTGTATTGCAACTTCCATGTGGGCCAAACAAAGTGGATACATTGGTAAAAGCGTTCAACGCAGAATTGAAAAATATTGCAGAAAAAGGTATCGGAGAATCCTATGTAGACAAGATCAAAAAAGCCTGGTTAGAAAAAAGGAAGGTGGATGTCAAAAAGAACGAGTATTGGTTGTCGGTATTGCAATCTCTCAGTAAAGGTGAGCGGACAATTGATCGTGTTGTAAATGGAGAAAAATATATTAATGCATTTACCGCAAAAGACGTTCAAGAGGCTGCCAAGATTGTACAATCCTCAAAAGGCAAGATGATGGCTATCCAACTGCCAGAATCCGCCAACAAATAAAAACCATCAAAGAGAGCCCCAGCGGCTCTCTTTTGGTTTTATCCTGTTTCGATTTAAGGAATAAATTCTTAAAATTCTTCGCTTCTTTTGTTGAAGCTGGCCTCGAAAGTTAGTTTTGCGGACTTGAACATTTCAGGCGTTAAACTGTTATAACGACGTTCGATATTGTTCAGTGTATTGTTGAAGTTCTAAATACCTATAATGGCAAATAATGAGAAGTCAGTCTCCCTGGGGGGGTCGCTCAAAAAATTTTTTCAGGTCGTCCGACTTGAGAGAAAAGAAGTTTCTGCCATTTACTTTTATTCCATTTTAAGCGGTTTCATTCAACTTTCCCTGCCCTTGGGAATTCAGGCCATCATCAATTTTGCCCAAGCAGCGGCAGGTATCAGTAAGTTGCCCATTTCGATTGGCGTTTTGATTGCATTGGTCCTAGCCGGTGTATTGATTTCAGGTATACTGCAGGTGAACCAAATGAGAATTATTGAAAAAATTCAGCAGCGGCTTTTTACACGGTATGCATTTGAATTCAGTTTCAAAATACCTCGGGTAGATACCAAAGCCATTAATGATTATCATTTCCCTGAATTGGTGAACAGATTTTTTGAAACGATTACACTCCAAAAGGGATTATCAAAAATATTATTAGATATCCCGCTTGCTGTTATTCAAATTGTGTTTGGACTCATTCTTCTGTCCTTTTATAACCCCGCTTTCATCTTTCTTGGATTTTTATTGTTTTTATTGCTATACGTAGTGTTGTACTTCACTGCAAAAAGAGGATTGGTAGAATCTATTGTTGAAAGTAACTACAAATACAAAGTAGCTGCATGGATGCAAGAAGTTGCAAGAGCCTTCAAGACGTTCAAGGTTGCTGGTATGCACAATCTCCATCTTAAAAAAACAGATGAGTATGTTGAGGGTTATCTCGAAGCCAAAACAGAGCACTTCAAAATATTAACGTATCAATACTGGAGTCTCATCATTTTTAAATTACTGATTACCGCTGCTATGCTGATCATAGGATCTATTCTTTTGATCAATCAGCAATTGAATGTCGGGCAGTTCATTGCAGCAGAAATCGTGATATTATTGGTGCTCTCTGCCGTTGAAAAATTGATTTTGAATCTTGAAACAGCTTATGACCTTTTAACCGGTTTAGAGAAAATAAGTAAAATTACTGAACAGCCAAGTGAAGCGGAAGGGAACTTGCCTTTCGTGCCCTTGGAAAACGGAGTATCCATATCTGCACACGGTATTGATTTTTCTTTTGACTCTGATCGTCCTGTTTTGGAGAAGGTAGATTTTGCAATTCAGCCTGGGCAAAAGATATGTATCATGGGGGATGCAGCCTCTGGAAAATCGATTTTGATGGAGCTGCTCACTGGTTCTCTCAAATCTTTCGATGGTAATTTACTTGTAAACAATATCCCGATCAATAATCTAGACTTGGACTCTTACAGAAAACGAATTGGGGTTTTCTATCATGAGCAAGATATTTTTCAAGCAAGTTTATTGGAAAATATTACCATGGGTAATAAGAACATGGATCCCAATGCTATAATGAACCTTGCAGAAGTAATTGGACTCAAAGAATTTATCAATACCCTGCCCAATGGGCTGTATACTGAACTCGAGCCGACTGGTAAACGCTTGAGCACAATCATTGCTAAAAAATTATTATTGCTTAGAGCATGTGTCAATCATCCACAATTGCTGTTGTTGGATGAGCCCTTTGAGTTGGCGGGGGCAGAGTCTAGTAAAAATATTTGTGATTATTTAATAGGACTTGACAATGTAACGGTTGTTGTTATTACAGGCTATGTTCCGTTTGCGCAAAAAGCCGATGCTGTCTTTTGGATGGATCATGGTAAGATTCGTTACAATGGATCACCTGATCAGGTACTACCTAAAACGATCCACTCATGAAAAAACTTTCTGAATCCATACACTCACAAACCGGTTACCAGCCCCAGTCGGTAAGTAAAATATACCGGTCGGATAAAATCAGTAAAGTCCGTTACTGGTTTTTGGGATTAATGTTATTCCTGATTGTTTTTTTATTTCTTCCCTGGACGCAAAATATTTCTACAAGTGGACATGTTACAACACTGTACCAAGACGAACGTCCTCAAGAAATAAATTCAATTATACCCGGTCGTATTGTCAAATGGTGGGTGAAAGAAGGAGATTTTGTAAACAAGGGCGATACAATTTTGGAGTTGGCGGATGTAAAGGACGAATACCTTGATACGAATCTTGTAAAGAGAACAGAAGCCCAATTAGAAGCCAAAGAACAAAAGATTATTTTTTACAATCAAAAAATCACTGCCATTGAAAATCAAATCCAGGCCATTGAATCTGGAAGAGATTTGAAGTTGAGGTCATTGGAGAATAAGTTGGAGCAGTTCAAACGCAAATTGATCAGCGATAGTGCAGAGGTGGTGGCAGCAGAAATGGAAAATCAAATTGCGAACCAACAATTGATTCGCGGTAAACAATTATTTTCTCAAGGAGTAATTCCCCTTACTGAGCTCGAAAAAAGAACAGCACAGCACAACAAAACAATGGCTGTACTCACAGAGAAGCAACAAAAATATTTGAATACCAAGCAGGACATAAATATTACTAAAATCGATATGAATTCTGTTCAGCAGGAAACCGCTGATAAGATTTTTAAATCGAGAAGTGAAATTGCAACCTCGAGAAGTGAAATTGCAACTACGGGGGGCGAAGTAGCAAAAAATCAAAACCAGCTTTCAAATTACATCACCCGCGGTAAACAACGATGGTTGATTGCTCCTCAAGGCGGGCAAATTATCAAAGCAAGAAAATCAGGGATCAATGAAATTGTAAAAGAAGGGGAGATGATTGTTGAAATCGTTCCCACCAAAGTAAATTATGCAGTTGAGCTCTTTGTCGAACCGATGGATTTGATTCTCATCAACATTGGGCAGCCCATCCGTTTAATATTTGATGGATTTCCTGCCATAGTATTTTCTGGATGGCCTCAGAATAGTTATGGAACGTTTGTAGGAAAGGTAATAGCTGTAGAAACCAATAGAAATGAAAACGGAAAGTTTCGCATCCTGGTGGTACCCGATACCCACGAAAAACCATGGCCCACTCAATTGAAGATGGGGGCAGGTGCAAAAGGATTTGCATTGTTAAAAAATGTGAGAATTTGGTATGAATTGTGGCGACAAATCAATGGCTTCCCTCCGGATTATTATAAGTCTGATGAAAATAAAACCAAGACAACTCCAAAGAAATAATCTGCATGAATAAATTATTTTCTTTGATTGTCTTTCTATTCATCTCGGCATTCACTCTCAATGCCCAAGAGAAAACTCTTTCTCTGGAAAATGTATTAAGTATTGTTCGAAAATACCATCCTGTTGTCATGCAATCTGCACTGCAGATAGAACAAGCTTCAAACTCTCTTTTAGCATCTCGTGGTGTATTTGACCCTGCACTTCAAATCAACAACGAGCGAAAAACATTTGATAGCAAGCAATATTTCAATTATTATAATCCTGAATTGAAAATTCCAACATGGTACGGAGTAGATTTTAAAGCCGGAGTAGAAAACAATATTGGTCAGAGTTTAGATCCGTCTTTTACGTTGAATAAAAGTTCTTACGTGGGGGTGTCTTTGGATCCTTTCAAAGGGTTGATCTATGATAAACGAAGAGCTGCTGTTCAACAAGCAGCTGCAATGGTGAAACTTTCCAAGCAGGAACAACGTGTGGTTGTAAACGATCTGTTGTTCGAGGCAACAGACGCTTATTGGAACTGGGTGAACACATTTTTAGTGCAACAAGTGTTGGCGGAAGTAGTCCAAAATAATATCTCTCGTTTTGAATTTGTAAAACAAGCCTTCCAATTCGGAGACAGGGCTTCGATTGATACTATTGAAGCACTCGCTCAATTGCAGTCGGTGCAATCCTTGCGATTGCAGGCTGATCTTGATCTGCAAAAAGCACGTTTTCTATTGAGTAACTACTTCTGGAACGAAGAAAATCAACCCTATGTATTTGGAGGAGAAGTAATTCCAGATACACTTAGCAATCAGTTCAATCCAGGTGCAGTTGAATTACCCAACTTATCTTTTCTTTTGAATAGAGCGATGGTCGAGCATCCTAAACTGATAAGTTTTGACAATAAAAGAGATTTCTTGGAGATAGAGAAAAAGGTAAAGACGCTTGAATTACTTCCAAGTTTCAAGATGAGCTATAATTTTTTGAACAAAGGGTACGCATTAGCAGACGTCACGAAACAAGCACTTTTTCAAAATAATTACAAGTACGGAGTTTCTTTTGGATTGCCTCTGCTTCAACGTCAGGCAAGAGGGGAATTGAGCAAGACCAAAAATAAAATTGCCGAAATCGACTATGGTCGAAAACTTTCCGAATTGGAAATCCAAAATAAGGTGAGAGCCGCTTATGCAGAATCTACTTTACTATTAAATCAGCTCACTGTTTTTCAGCAGAATTTCATCAACAACAAGAAATTGCTGGAGGCTGAAAATGCAAAATTCACTGTAGGAGAGAGCAGTATGTTTTTGGTGAACGCACGTGAAATGAAATTAATCGAAACGCAACAAAAACTTATTTCGCTCAAAACAAAGTTTTTCAAAAGTATAATCGCAAATCAGTGGGCCGCAGGCTTACTTAGGTAAGTTTGATGGCGATGTGCTTTACTTTTTTCCTTTTCCATGTATAACTGATATGTACAATACCATCGGATGATTGTATCACCGTAGGATAGGAAAATTCTCCTTTTGGTTCATTCTCTAATACCAGCAAGGGTTTCCAATGAATTCCGTCGTCTGAAATGGATACATTCAACGGCGATCTGTCGCTCCATCCATCTTCTTCTCGTTCTTTTGGTTTCACATGATTGTAGACCAATATATGTCTTCCATCTTTCAATGTGATGGCGTCGATACCTGAATTTGGATTGGGCAAATTCGTTGGGCTGAGCATGCTCCAGGTTTTACCATTGTCGTAGCTCCATGTTTGATTGATTGTGCCGTTTGTGCTTCTGCACAATGCTTGCAGTGTATTGCTGTTGTGGCGTAAAATCGAAGGTTGAATTCCGGTCAATGGTTTAGCATCGTTTAGATCAGGCCCTTTCTCCCATGTTTTTCCATTATCATTGGTATATTCAAAATGCACCTTCCATCCATCTCGCTCTGTACTAGATGGACATACCAGAGTATCCCCTATCAGTAAGGGCCTGTTTTTAATAGGCCCAAGAATTCCATCAGGTAATTTTTCTGGCTTCGACCACGTTATTCCATTGTCATAGCTTCTTACCAACCAGCCCGTCCAATCAATTACCCTAGGTCCTATTTTATAAAATAAGATCAGTTCACCACCCGGAACTTGATACAATACCGGGTTGTAGCATGCGTACCTGGTTTGCTGATCAATGATGCCCTCAGCTGCCACCTCTGGCACCGTCCATTTACTTCCTATCAATCTGCTTACATAAATATTTACATCCTTGAAACCTTCTCTGGTTCCACCAAACCACGCTGCTACAATGCCTTTGGGCGTTTCGGCCATAGTGGATGCATGACATTGAGGGAAGGGAGCATCCTCGTATATGAATTCATCTACGACGATACCTTTTCTAACACTATCCTGAATTTCGGTTCTATGAACTTGCGCAAATGAACTCAGTGATACAAGCAATGCAATAAAGAAGTTTGTTGTTTTCATTTTATAAGTTGATAACCAATACAGGAATTTTTAAATTATGTCTCACGCCGTCTACTGTTTGACCATACACCATGTCTTTGATTCCTTTGTGACCATGCGAACCAATTACAAGAAGATCAATTGTATTTTCTTCAACAATTCTGGTGATTTCATTGATCCGGTCATTGAATCCTAAACAACTTTTTGCGGAGAGATTTCTAGAAGAAAGTTCAAGCGCATACTTATCGAGTCGTTGCTGATCTATTCTAGTTTCCATATCATCTACTGCATCTCCCATCAATCGAGTAGCAGCACTTTCTACGATATGTATGAGATAATAAGTTGATTCATTATTCCCCTGCCCCAATGCATGCGCAATCAATCTCTTGTCGTTCTTGCTAAAGTCGAGTGCTATACCTATCTTATTGTAAGAAGGAATTTCAATTGGAATGGAATCATCTGCTTCGGGGTGCAACTTGATTTCGCCTTCGTGCTGCTTGTTCATGAAGGGGTATACAACCGCTACTATCAATAAAACTATAAATGCCAATCCCCCTAAAACGATCAGTAGTTTTACATAGGTATTTTCAGAATCATGGAAATAACTCACCGCCTGCTCAACTACCATTCGAATATTCAAATACACCAAAATCAAAGTGATCAGAGATGCGAGGCCGATGATCAATGGTTTGATAGCAAAGTCCCCCATTTTTTTCTTATCACTTGTAAAGTGTATCAATGGAATGATCGCAAATCCAAGTTGCAGACTCAACAATACCTGGCTGAATATTAGCAGCGCATCTACATTTTCTTCTCCTTTTATTAGAATAACCAAAATTGCAGGCACAACAGCTACCAATCGTGTAATCAACCTTCTTACCCACGGAGTAATTCGAAGATGTAAATACCCTTCCATTACAATTTGTCCAGCAAGCGTACCCGTTACTGTAGAACTTTGCCCAGCTGCTATCAGTGCTACTGCAAATAAAGTAGGTGCAAGGTTTGAACCAAGAATTGGTGCAAGCATTTCGTGTGCCTGTTTTATTGCAACTACGTCGTTTCTGCCCGTTTTATAAAAAACAGTGGCAGACAGAATTAAGATGAAGGCATTCACAAAAAATGCAGCATTGAGGGCAATGGCAGAGTCGAAGAAATTCATCTTCAACGCTTTTTTAATTCCTTCCTTATCACGTTTTATTTTTCTTGTTTGTACCAAGGCTGAATGCAAATAAAGATTATGTGGCATTACGGTTGCGCCGATGATACCGATGGCAATATACAATGCCTCTTCGTTTGGAATTCTTGGGATAAATCCTTTTACTATTTCATTCAACGGAGGTTTTGCCAATATCATCTCTGAAAGAAAACTGAATCCGATGATCGCTACCAGGCAAATGATAAATGCTTCCATCTTTCGAATACCCAATCGCTGTAAAAAAAGAAATAAAAATGTATCGACTACTGTAAATAAGATACCCCAAAGCAACGACAAGCCAGTCAACAACTGTATTCCGATTGCCATTCCAAGAATCTCTGCGAGGTCTGTTGCGGCTATGGCAATTTCAGCCAGGATGTAAAAAGCAAAATTTACAAGTCGCGGATAGGTTTCCCTATTGGCTTGTGCTAAATCTCTTCCTCTTACAATACCCAATCTGGCAGATAAACTTTGGAGTAACAGTGCCATCAGGTTACTCATTAAGAGTACCCATATCAACGTATATCCGAACTTACTTCCTCCTGCAAGATCGGTAGCCCAATTGCCCGGGTCCATATATCCAACACTTACAAGATAGGCCGGTCCAAAAAATGCAAGAATACGTTTGATCCCTTTGCTTTTTCCCGTATCTACACTTTGATTGACATCCCCAAGTGAAGTAAATTCTTTATGATGTTCTCTGGCCATACCGTATACGAATCTAAAAAATATTTATGTCTCGATTAGATAAATAGTTACATTAACTTTAAATAATCAAGCCTTCCATATGAAATTTAAAAAGTTGAGTGGAATCATCCCTGCTACCTTTACACCCATGCACCCCGATGGGAGTCTTCATCTTGAAGCCATCCCATCTTATTATGAATTGCTCATTCGCAATACTATTTCTACCATTTTTATTTGTGGTACAACCGGGGAAGGTGAGCTATTGACTAAAGAAGAGCGAATGATGGTTGCTGAAAAATGGTTAGAGGTCTCTTCAACCAATAAGCAGTTCAAAGTAATCGTTGTGGCTGGCTCCAATAGAATAGACGAGGCCATCGCCTTGGCCAAGCATGCTGAAAAAAATGGGGCTTATGGCATTTCATACATATCCCCGTATTATTACAAGCCAGGCACTATTGATGCGTTGATCGAGTGTTGCAAAAAAGTAGCAGCTGCTGTTCCTTCACTACCATTTTATTATTATCATATACCGATACTTACGCATGTCAAATTTTCTATGATTGAATTTTTACAAAAAGCAGATAGCCAAATAACAAATCTGGCTGGTGTTAAGTATTCGGACGAAGACCATGTAGATTATCTTAAATGCTTACAGTTTAACAACGGCAGTCATGATATATTTTGGGGGAAGGATGAAACGTTATTGAGTGCCTTATCTATCGGTGCATCAGCCGCTATCGGGAGCACCTATAACTATATGACACCACTCTATGCATCTATTTTAGACGCTTTCAATGTAAAGGATATTGTAACAGCACAAAACCTTCAAGTGAAATCTGTTGAAGTGGTAAATCTATTGTATAAATATACTGGACTCTCCACAGGTAAATACATGATGAAATTACTTGGCGTTGATTGCGGGCCGTCTAGAAGTCCTCTTTCAAATTTATCTTCAATGCAAATGAAATCACTGGAAGAAGATTTAAAAAGTATTGGGTTCTCTAATTTTTGCATGAAATGATTCGAAGCAAATCTTATCCCTGGATCATCACTGGACTTCTCGCAGGAGTGGCGATGTTGAATTACATCGATCGTCAGATGATTTCTACCATGCGACCTGCCATGCAGGTGGATATTGGAGAATTGACACTTGCAGCAAATTTTGGGAGACTGATGGCGGTTTTCTTATGGGTGTACGGCAGTATCAGTGCTTTCTCAGGCGTTATCGCAGATAGAATCAACCGCAAATGGTTGATTGTTGCCAGCCTGTTTATTTGGTCTACACTCACGTTGTGCAATGCATTTGCAACAAGCTTTGATCAGTTGTATATGCTTCGTGCCTTGATGGGGTTCAGTGAAGCACTTTATTTTCCTGCCGCCTTATCACTTATTGCAGATTACCACGATCATCGAACAAGGTCAAGGGCTGTCGGTATTCATGCAACAGGCATATACCTGGGCCAAGTATTTGGCGGATTTGGATCTACGATCTCAAAGGCATATTCCTGGCAACATACATTTTTATTGTTTGGTATCATCGGAATGGCCTATGCGTTACTATTGATTTTCTTCGTTCACGAAAAGGAACGCGAGAAAACAGAAACAAGTTTTGAATTGGGCACCCACCTTAAATCCTTGTTTACCTCTCTTCCTTTTTGGATCATTCTTTTATATTTCACCATCCCATCGTTACCTGGATGGGCCATTAAAAATTGGGCTCCTACATTGATTGCAAACAGTTTGCATCTCGACATGGCCGTTGCAGGTCCATTGACTACCATCTCTATTTCTTTGTCATCTTTTTTTGGCGTACTGATTGGGGGCAGCTTGGCTGATAAATGGTATCAATCAAATCCCAGAGGAAGAATTTATACTAGTGCAATTGGATTGGCACTGACGATCCCCTCGCTGATCTTACTTGGATTCGGTACGGGATTTCTTTCCATCATTTCTGCGGCAGTTTTTTTTGGATTGGGATTTGGAATGTTCGATACCAATAACATGCCGATACTTTGTCAATTTGTTGACAAGAACCAACGAGCAACTGGGTACGGGTTTTTGAATATGGGTGGAATTTTTGCAGGTGCTATCATCACAGATTTTCTTGGTAAGTCAACCGATGCGGGCCATCTTGGAAGAGATCTGGCGTATTTATCAATTGTTGTCTTATTAATCATTACAGTACAATTAAGTTTTCTTCGTCCTAAAAAAATTACTACTTGAAAAAGACTTGGTTTATTTTTCTCCTTTTCATCAACAATGTGTTTGCGCAAGAAAGTATGGTCTTTCAGTCGAAAGAAGGAGGGTATGATTTTTTCAGAATACCTGCCATCGTACAAACAAGCACTGATCATCTGATTGCATTTGCAGAGGGACGAGTAAATGGTTCGGGCGATTTTGGGAATGTAGATATAGTGTATAAAATAAGTAAAAACGGCGGAAAAACTTGGGAGGCTCTTCATACACTGATTGATAATAAAATATTGCAAGCTGGAAATGCAGCACCCGTAATGGACTGGATGGACCCCGCTTATCCCAAAGGTGTATTGTATCTATTTTATAATACGGGTAATAATCATGAATACGAGGTAAGAAAAGGAAACGGCTTGAGAGAGGTTTGGTTTGTAAAATCATTCGATCACGGAAATTCCTGGACATCTCCAGTAAATATTACTACACAAGTACATCGCCCATTACAGCCACAAACCAATCCGGCCTATCAATTCAAAGAAGATTGGAGGAGTTATGCCAATACACCCGGACATGGATTGCAGATTCAAACCGGGAACTATAAAGGGCGAATATATATCCCTGCCAATCATTCTTCCGGTGATCCACAAAATGCATTCCACGATTATAGAGCGCATGCATATTATACGGATGATCATGGAAAAACATTTCACCTTTCATCCACTATTGAAATACCAAGTTCTAATGAATCTACTGCTGCTGAACTGTCTAATGGCAATCTATTGGTAAACAGCAGAAATCAAAGTGGAAATCCTAAAAGAAGAATCATTGCGCTGAGCAGCAACGGTGGTGAAACATGGGATACTACCTACATATCTAGTACTTTGCTCGATCCCGTATGCCAGGCTTCCTTGTTAAATATTCATTTTAAAAACCGACATCATCTTCTCTTCTCCAATGCTTTTGCAGTGCAGCATAGGGATAGTTTAAGTATTCATCATAGCAATGATGATGGTAAAACTTGGTCAAACAAGAAAATGATTGAAATTGCTGCACCTGGATTCAAAGGAGACTGGGCCGCATACAGTGATTTGGTCCTGATCAATAAACGTCGAATAGGAATTTTATATGAGCGGAATAATTACAAAGAAATAGTTTTCAGGTCGTTCGATCTAAGAGAGATTATAGATTGAACCAGTAAGTTGCTTTTAATACGAGTGCACTTCCTTTTGATAGATAATTATCAGCATAATAATTATCTGTATACACGATGAACAAGTCAGATGCCGGAGCAAATCTCCATTGAAAACGAACATTCATGTTGATGTTGTTTATCTGATTGTTGTATTGAACAAGCGTTGATAAAAACAACGATTTGGTAAAGGTTAAATCAATCTTAGGACCAAATAATATTAAATCTTTGCTGGTATAAGGTTGCGGGAATCTCAGACGGTTGAATGAAAGCACAGACGAGATACTTCCAAAGGGCTGAATTCTATAGTTTACTTCGGCATCCAAATTTACCCTGGTTCCATTAAAATACTGGCCCGATCTAGATCCAAGTTTTGCTGCGAGTTTTTTACGCTGATCTGTGCTTAAGCTGCAGATAAAGGAGTAATAATTATAGGCAGTGTTAGCTTTTAGCTTTACTCCTCCTGAGTTTGTGGGATCAAAGTCGCTCGTCAATTTCGTATAATCTTTTCTAAATCTGAGCATCAACGTTACATAGTTCTTGTACTGAACATTGTATAAGAGATTGATATCGTAGTCTGTGACACCCAGTTTTGGAAAGACGGTGAAGTCGTAATCAAACATAGGCCCCCAATTATTAATGGAACCTTTTTTTGGATAGTATTTAGGAGAAAAATAACCAGCGAACCTAAAAAAACCTGCTCTTCTCAGGTAACCAACTTCAGGATTGAAATTCTTTCCAATATAATAAAGTGATTGTCTGGATTCAAAAAAACGCTTGTTATAAAACATAGCTGATCCAAAAGCAGCGTTATCATTTCTTTTGATCGGATCAAACGATTTCATGTAAAAGAATTTCCCGTTCCACACATTGTTCTTGGAAGCAAGGTTATAATCCAATCCAGTTACCCTGTTGAAATCTTTGACACCAATGGCATCTTTGTTGGTGAAAATAAAACCAAGATTGGATCGGGCAAAAACACGCTGCTGTAAACTCAATACAGAAAAATTATACGCAGGCTCGTTGATAGAGGGGATCGCTGCAGACTTCATATCCAATAATCCCATCCTCAGACGGTCGTTAATCTTACCGCTCAACCTGAATCCTGCATCTATTTTGTTTTGGACGTTTTGCCCTGTGCTTTGATCTCTGGTGACACCTATACGACGAGAAAAAAATGGACGGGCACCATCAATCCCAAAATTGGCGAACAAGTCGCCGTTTTCCAGAAAGAACTGTCTTTTTTCAGGAAACAAAATTTCAAATCTGTCCAAGTTGGTTACTTGATTGTCTACCTCTACTTGAGAGAAATCGGGGTTGAAAGTAAGATCCAAATTGAGAGAGGAGCCAATACCAATTTTTGCATCTCCCCCAAATGAAACATTGGAATTCACATTGTATTTATCTGTTCCACTGATTGGCTTTCTTATACTTCCAGGCGAAAGATAAGGGATAACCGAAATGTTTCTTCCCTTCTTTTCAATGGGCGTTTCAAATATTATTGGCTTTGAGTAAGCCAATGAAATGGGCCTGTATTGATTCGGTATTCTCGACCAACTGGAACGTTCGGCATTATGGCTATCGATTCTATAAAAATTGATCAACCATTTATTTGTTCCACTTCTGAATCGTATTGTATTTAATGGAATCGCAATTTCTGCTGTCCAGTAATCCTCTTGAATTTTTGCTTCGCTGAACCATTTATTATCCCACGACAAGCTCAAATCCTCGCTCACCACTCCTCCATTGACAATCAAACCTTCTCTTTGTACACCATATGGATTAACTCCGAATGAAAAGGCGTTCATTTGATCCATGAAAGGGTCAATGGTCACAACAAATGCATCATTGGCCTCGCCACGGTAATCTCTTTTCAAAGATGGTGTTACGTAATGCTGATTCTTGACGGTATTATAAATTTTGGCTGCTATGTAAAGAAATCGGTCGTCGTAGGAAACCATTACTTCCTGACCAGAGCTAGATGTCATAGTATCTGTAGGAAAATTTTGAATGAATTTTCCAGCCTTTTGTGCATCGGCCCATGTGCTTTCAGAAATCACCCCGTCTATCTTTATAGGGTCGGTACTTCGTTTAGCAAAATAGTTGGAGTCAAGTTGATCCAAAATACTTCTATATGGAACCTGCTGGGTTTTTGCAGACAGAGAAGCCAGTATGCAGAGGGCAAATAGTATGAGGAGACGATTCATATTCAGGATGCAAATTTATGATTAAACTTTGGTCTGTGACAAAAGTCATGAACTTCTCTGCTTGAACTGTCTAATTTCGTTCTAAATTAAATAAATGAGTTTTTTTGGAAATTTATTCAAAGGTAGACCTGCATTTGATTTCAGGGAAATTGTATCGAGGGGTGCGCTGATAATTGATGTTAGATCACCCGGAGAATTCAGCCAAGGGCATATTAAAGGATCAATCAACGTACCGCTGCAAAATATAGCTGCATACAGTAAAAAATTTTCAAAAGAAAAATCAATAATCACCTGTTGTGCGTCAGGCATGAGAAGTGCTTCAGCGAAATCTATCTTGACTAATTTAGGTTTTCAGGCATATAATGGTGGACCGTGGAGTTCTTTGGATCGACAATTGAAATGATATGGAAGTAACTTCAACCTTCGGAGATATTCTAAAAGGATCGAAGCCTGTTTTGGTTGATTTTTTTGCAGAGTGGTGTGGTCCCTGCAAAATGATGGTACCAATTCTTAAAGAGCTAAAAGAATCAGTGGGGGAGAAAGCTATTATCCTCAAAATCGACATCGATAAAAATCCTGCATTGGCACGTCGTTTCCAAGTACAAGGAGTACCCACTTTGATAGTTTTTCAGCACGGGCTTGTTAAATGGAGACAATCAGGAGTAGTTCCTACAAAACAGTTAAGGCAGGTTGTAGAAGGATTGTTATTATGAAAGAAGTATTGAACTTACTTTATTAAAAAATACAGGCACTTCATTCAATGGATCTTTCATTCCCAAAGTTTCTATTGGAATGCTTCCTTTATATGCAGACTCTTTTATAATAGCACAAAGCTTTTCAATATCCATTGGAGTTTGCACATTGTTGATCAAAAGTTTTTCTTTTAGTTGCCAGTTTACTGCCAACGGCACAGCTTTTTTAATTTCTTCGTAAGGATCTTTTGCAATAAAATTTCCTGTATCCAATACCAATCCCAACCATTTAGTTTTCATCGGTTGTATCAATGCGGCACATTCGTCTGCAGTTCGCAGAAAATCATTGTGGTTTTGAATACCCAGTACAATACCATATTGTGAAGCAGTTTCGAGGCACTTGTTCAATGCCCATTGGATGTTGTCGAAAATTTTCTTTCTCTCTTCGCCTTCGTAATATTTTTTGGCAGTATAAATACGCAGAACAGGTGCACCCATTTTTGCTG